>VBOS01000557.1 GCA_005893185.1 Candidatus Eiseniibacteriota bacterium | reverse complement strand
AACGCCTCCTCGAGCCGCGCCCCACACAAGAGTTCCGAATCCGCGATCCCGACGACTACGCGAAGCTGATGCGGAAACCCGGCTTCATCTGCGTCCGCGCCACGAAGGACAGCACCGGCTCACAAAGGACATCGTGGGGCCACGATGGTGAGTGATGCGCCTTGTGGCTAAACGGCGCATTGCCTGGAGCCCGTCACTGGACGACGACGACCTTCTGCGCGCCGGTGGCCGCCGGTGTCGCGAGCCGGACCATGTAGACGCCGGGCGCGACGGCCTGCCCGGCCTCGGTGCGCCCGTCCCACACCAGGTCGTGCTCGCCGGCCGCGACCGGGCCGTGCCGCAGCGTCGCCACGCGCCGCCCGTTCAGGTCGAAGACCGCGGCGGTCACGACGGCGGCCCCGGGCAGGCTGTAGCGCAGCGTCACCCTCCGGGCCTCGGCCCGGAACGGATTGGGCCTCGGAGGAGAGAGATCCACCGCCCGCCCGGCGCGATCTCCCACGCCCACCACGATCGGAGTCGTCGGATAAACCGAAGCGGCCGCGCTGCCGGCCGCGGGTAGGACGCAGTCCACGTAGACGCCGATCTTCCCTCCTTGCCGAATGGTCTGCGCCACGGTCCCGCCGGTCGCCGCGTAGTTCGAGTCGTGGTCGACCATGATGAAAACGAGCCGCGCGTGATCCCACGGCTCCCCGAACCGGTTGGTCACCGTGACGCCGAGCCGGACCTGCGAGCCGTCGTTGGGGCCGTTCCAAGTCGCGCTCAGCGAGTCGGTGGTCGTGCCGGCGTGGTGCATCGGGCCCGGCGAGACGTGCCCGTTGTGAACCCGGAAGATCCGAAACGTGCGCTTGCCGTCGATCACGGACTGGCAGCCGAGGTTGAACGGGCGGGCGGTGTAAGGCGTCACCGTGTTCTCGGGCACGCTGTGATCGTGCCCCCAGATCGCGCCGTCGACGCCCAGCGTGGCGATGTTGAGCTGCCAGGGGCCGGTCGTGCTCCCGGTGTTGGCGCCCTGATCGAAGTCGAAGTGGTACATCACGAGCTTGTGCCGCGGCCCCGCAGCTGCGATCTCCTGCGTGAGCCAGCCGATCTGCTCCGAGGTGAAGCTCCCGCCGCCGTAGGTGCCGGTCTGGTAGTTGTCGTACGACCCGTTGTTGAGATACGCCTCGAGCGCGATCACGCGCAGCGAATCGTAATCGAAGCTGTAGTCCTGCGAATGATAGGGCGCGCCGGCCGGGGGACTGGCCAGGAAGGGCCACCCGAAGTAGCGCCACCAGTTCTTGCGCGCGGTTCCCGCCGGCGGCGGCGTGGGTTGCCACCCGCCGATGTCATGATTACCGGAACTCAGGAACATCGGATCGCGCAGGCGAGAGACCATGCCCTGGGCGCGGCCCATCTCGTAGTCCCGGTAGTACTCCTCCAGCTCGCCCTCGTTCACGAGATCTCCCGTGTGAAGAATGAATTCCGGATGGATCAGATTGAGGTCATCGATGACCGCATCGAAGTCCGCCATGCCGGAGGTGTCGCATGTGCTGAAATTGGGCGAGAAGGAATGCTCCGGAAGATGCGTGTCCGAGATCTGCGCGAAATAGTAATCGCTCCGGAAGGCGGGCAGCACCTTGACGGAGTGGCGGGTCGTGTCGCGGACGCCGGTGTCGGAGCCGAGGGCGAGGTCGTAGACCTCCTCGGCCACACCCTGCGGCACGCGAAAGCCCAGCACCCACCATCCCAGGCTGGGCTGGAACGAGCCTCCAGCTGCCGCCATCGGCACGCCGAGCGCTCCGAACCGCAGGGAGGCGCTCCAGCTCGTGGGCGACGAGGGCGCGTACGCCCACACCGTCAGCGTGTCGCCCGGGCGGACGAGCCCGGGCAGCGTCGCCAGCGGCTTCCAGATCACGGTGTGCGTGTCCCCGTAACCATAGTGGCAAGTCGTGTCGAGCAGCGCGGCGAAGTTCTCGGCCTGCGCGGCGGACCCGGCGCGCGGCGAGAGAATCCCGAGCGCGCAGAGGAGGAGCGGGCGGAGGTGCCGACAGTTCATCGGGGGCGATCCCAAGTTCCACGCGGAGCACGATGCCCCGCGCATCCATGGTACCAGATGCGACTGGAGGGTGGACGCGGAAGTGGAGCGGTTCGCCGCGATGACGCTCGCCGTGCACGAGCGCTGCCGCTCGAGACCGGGCTCAGGCCGGTTCCTGATACAACCCGATCAGATTCCCGGCGGGATCCCGAAACCTCGCAGTGATCTCCCGGGGGTCGCCGCCGATCGGCTGCACGATCTCGCCGCCCTGTTCCTTGGCCCATGCGCGCGCCCCCGTGCGGGAGGATCACGACCTCCGCGGGGCTCGCGCCGCTCCGGAGACCGCCACTCGGTCGCCGCCGAATACTACGCGATCCCGAACGACGGACGCCGGACGCGGCGGTGGTGCGACCTCACGCCCCTCGTCACGGCGCCGGTCGCCAGCCGCGCTCGATGGCGATCTGCCGCAGGCGCGGGTCGGCGGCCGAGAGCGGCGGCAACCAGTCGCCCACGCGCTGCCGCTCCCACCAGGCGTGGCCCG
>VBOS01000129.1 GCA_005893185.1 Candidatus Eiseniibacteriota bacterium | reverse complement strand
TCGCTACGGCTATCGGCTCGGTATCATGGACGAGGGGAGCGAGGTCTTTGCGGGCGAGGTGTGGGCGGTTGCGGAGGGTCCGGGCTTTGCTCTCGAGGGCATGCATCCCAACCCGGCGCTGAGCAAGGAGCTCACCGTGCAATTCGTGTCGGCGCCGGGCGCGGCCGCCAGGCTCGAACTGCTCGACACCGCGGGCCGGCGGGTGGCGGAGCGCGAGGTGGGCTCGCTTGGACCGGGCCGCCACGTGGTGAACATGGCGACGGGGGCGGGACTGGCGCCGGGCGTGTACGTGGTTCGATTCTCGCAAGGGGCCCGCGTGGAGACGGCGAGGGCGGTGGTGCTGAACTGATCCGGCCGGCCACGCGCCCCATCGGTGGCGCAGCCGGCTTCGGGCGGCCTGAAAACGGCGATCGGGGCGCCCCGCGTCATATTCGGCACCCCGATGCGGTGCTCGGCCCCGCCCGTGTGCTACCCTTGCCATGTGGAAGAGCCAGTTCATCTCCGTCATCCTTCCCACCTACAACGAGAAGGATTCGATCGCAGGCGTCATCGGGGAGCTCTTCGACACCGGCCTCGTGGACGAGGTGCTGGTGGTCAACAACAACGCCGCCCCTGGCACCTCCGACGAGGTGGCGAGGACCCCGGCCCGGGAGGTGCATGAGCCGCTCCAGGGCTACGGCAACGCCATCCGGTGCGGCTTTCGCGAGGCGCGCGGCGACCTGATCATCGTGTGCGAGCCGGACGGGACGTTCTTCGGCAAGGACGTGATCAAGCTCCTCGCCTTCTCGGACGACTTCGATGTCGTCTACGGCACGCGCACCAGCGAGGAATTCATCTGGACCGGCGCGAACATGGGCTTCTTCCTGAAGTGGGGGAACTACGCGGTCGCCAAGATGATGGAGTTTCTCTTCAACACCGTGTGCCTGACCGACGTGGGGTGCACCTACCGCCTGATCAAGCGCCCGGCCCTGCGGGAGATCGAGCCCCACTTCACGGTGGGCGGCTCGCACTTCGGCCCCGAGATGATGCTGATCACCGTCCTCAAGCGCATGAAGATCGTGCAGATCCCCGTCAACTACCGGCCGCGCGTGGGCGAGTCGGCCGTCACGGGCGACCTGGTCAAGGCGTTCTTCCTCGGCCTCCGGATGATCGGCATGATCTGGGGGTTCTGGCTTCGTCGCTTCGGTCGCCGCCTCTCCGGCCGCCCCATGTTCGCGGAGCCATCGGTCCAGCCCGGCACCCCGCCGTGACCGCCCGGGCGGGCGGTGTGGCCGTCGCCGCGCTGCTCGGGGTGGCACTCCTGCTGCGACTGTGGGGCATCCACTACGGTCTGCCGTGGCTCTTCTACTTCCACGACGAGCCGCAGGTGGTGCTGCGCGCGCTGCGGTTCGGCACAGGCGACCTCAACCCCCACTTCTTCATCTGGCCGGGCACGCTGCTCCTCTACCTGGCGTTCTTCGCCTACAGCGCGCTCTATCTGGTGGGAATGCTGGCCGGCTGGTGGCGCAGCGCGGCCGCCTTCGCCGCAGCTTACTTCCAGGACCCGACGCCCTTCTACCTGCTCGCGCGGTTGGAGAGCGTGGCGTTCGGCGTGTTGGGCGTGTGGCTCGCGTGGCGCCTCGGGGAGGCCGCCGGCTCCTCCATGCCGGGCGGCGCCGACGTGCGGGGCGCGACGGGCGGAACCCACCGTGGGACCGCGGCCAGGGCCACAGCGGTCGGCGTCGCCGTCGCAGCCGGGCTCGCGCTCAACCCGGTGCATGCCCACTTCTCGCATCTCGCTCATCCCGTCACGGCTATGACCGCGTTCGCGCTGCTGGGACTCGTGTGCGCGATCCGCGTGGCGAACGGAGGCTCAGCCCGCACGCTCCTGGTCGGCGCGCTGGCGGCCGGTCTCGGCGCATCGGCTCAGTATCACGGCGCGCTCGCCGTGGTCCCCCTCGGTGTCGCGTCGCTCTATCGTGCCGCCGATCCACCGCCCGAGGGCGGCGCGCGCTGGATCCGGCACGCGCTCATCGCGGCCGCGGTCGCGGCCTGGACGTTCCTCGTCGTCTGTCCCTACGCGCTGCTCGATTTTCGCACCTTCCGGGGCGATCTGGCATGGATCGCGGCCAAGACCGGGGGCGAGCTGACCGGGAGCGCGCCGACGGCGGGCGGCG
>VBOS01000128.1 GCA_005893185.1 Candidatus Eiseniibacteriota bacterium | reverse complement strand
GGCGCAGCCGTCCAGTCGCTCCAGACCTCGTTCGCAGACGAGGTGCAGTCGGACGCCGGCACGCGTGACAAGGAGAGCGCCGCCAAGGCGTTTCCCGCGAAGCCATCGTATTCGCCGTACGGGCCACGCATCCCTTCATCCAGTCGCCGAGCGGCGCCGTAGTCATGGGCTGGGACAAGGGCTGGCTCGATGCGAAGGGCCAGGTGCACGAGAAGATCTACGACGTCGCGTGGTCGGGCGACAGGAAGCCGGGCGCGGACGGCAAGCTTCCTTCCGTCGGCAGCACCGTGGACGTCAAGAACGCAACTTGGACCAACACCATCGGCGCTCCCGAGCTCATCGCGGCTTGGAAGGATCCCGACTTCGACCGGTCGCAGCGCGCGTTCTACTACGGCCGCGTGATCGAGATCCCGACGCCCCGATGGACCGCATACGACGCCAAGTACTTCAGCATCGAGCTGCCCAAAGAGGTTCCCATGACCACCACCGAGCGCGCTTACACCTCGCCGATCTGGTACACGCCCGCGAAGCGGTAGAAGGGCGATTGGGCGGGGAAGGCCCCGGAGAATCCGAACGAATCGCGTGCCGGCCCTGAAACGCATCCTGCGCGAACCGCTCCTGCAATTCCTCTTGCTCGGCGGCGCGATCTTCGCGGTCAGCGGCCTGCTTTCGAATCAGGCTCCCGCGCGGTCTTCGACCATCGTCGTCACGCAGGGGCGGATCGAGTCGCTCACGGCCGCCTTCAGTCTCACCTGGCAGCGCCCGCCGACCCCGGAGGAGCTGCAAGGTCTGATTCGCGACTACGTCCGCGAGGAAGCCGCCGTCCGGGAGGCGGTGGCGCTCGGGCTCGACCGGGACGACGTCATCATCCGCCGCCGCCTGCGCCAGAAGCTGGAGTTCGTGTCCGAGGACATCGCGGCGCGAGCCGAGCCCTCCGACGATCAGCTCCGCGCGTGGCTGACCGCCCACCCCGGCGATTTCCGCATCGAACCCAATTACACGTTCAGCCAGGTCTATCTCGATCCTGGGCGGCGCGGCGCGAACCTCGCGCGCGAAGCTGCGCTGCTCCTCGCGAGATTGAAGCGCGAGGGCAGCCGCGCGGACGTCGCGGCCGAGGGTGACCCCTTTCTCCTGGGCCACCAGTTCGAGGCGCTGCCGGCCCGCGACGTGAAGAGCCAGTTCGGTGGGAACTTCGCGGCGGCCCTAGACACGCTCCGGCCCGGCCGCTGGCAAGGGCCGATCGAGTCCAGCTACGGCCTGCACCTCGTGCACCTCCACGAGCGCGTGGAGGGCAGGATGCCGGCGCTCTCGGAGGTGCGGGACGCCGTCCGCCGCGAGTGGTCGAACGCCCAGCGCGTGGAGGCGAACGAAGCGCTCTATCGGAAGCTGCTCGAGCGCTACTCCGTGACGATCGAGAAGCCGCGACCGGCCGCCGGCGCGGACACGGCAGCTGAGGAGCGCCGGGGAGAGCGGCGGCGATGAAGCGCGCGCTTCCGCTGCTGGTGGCGGCGCTCGCCGCCTTCGCCCCGCGCGCCTCAGCTCACGAGGTGCGCCCGGCGTACCTCGAGCTGCGTCAGACCGGCGAGGACACGTTCGACGTGCTGTGGAAGGTGCCCGCCAGCGGCGACGACCTGCGGCTCGGCCTCTATGTGGGGCTGCCGGACGGCTGCACCAAGCTTACCGAGCCGCGCGGCGTGTTCGTCGCCGGGAGCTACGCGGAGCGCTGGAGGGTGAAGCGCTTGGGGGGCCTGAGCGGCGGCACGATCCACATCGCAGGCCTCGCGGGGAGCCAGACCGACGTCCTCATCCACATCCACTACTCGGACGGGCGAAGCGAGACCCACCTGCTGCGCCCCGACACACCGTGGGTGAAGCTCTCCGGAGCGTCGAGCATGGGGGGCCGCGCGCTGGCCTATCTGCGGCTCGGCATCGAGCACATCCTGCTCGGCGTGGACCACCTGCTCTTCGTCCTCGGCCTGCTCCTGATCGTCGGGAACCGCTGGATGCTGATCAAGACGATCACCGCCTTCACGCTCGCGCACAGCCTGACGCTTGCGATCGCCACGCTCGGATACGCCCACGCGCCGCTGGCTCCGCTGAACGCCGCGATCGCGCTCTCGATCCTGTTCCTGGGGCCCGAGATCGTGCGCGTGTGGCGCGGCGAGACCAGCTTCACCATCCGGCATCCGTGGATCGTGGCGTTCGCGTTCGGCCTGCTGCACGGCTTCGGCTTCGCGAGCGGGCTCAACTCGATGGGGCTGCCCAAGGCCGAGATTCCGCTCGCGCTCTTCCTCTTCAACGTGGGCGTCGAGATCGGCCAGCTCGGCTTCGTGCTCATGATCCTCCGACTCGAGCGCTCGTTCCGGCTGCTCGAGATCCGCTGGCCGCGCTTTGCCCTCGCGCTGCCCGGCTACACCGTCGGCGTGCTCGGCGCGTACTGGACGATCCAGCGCGCAGCCATGATGCTCGCGGGGCCACGATGAGATCACGATCTTTCGCGCAAGCTGCGCTCGCGCTGATCGTGCTTTCGCTCGCAGCCACGCCCGCATGCGCACACGTCGAGAGAGGCCAGGCCGCGGGCTTCCTCGCGGGCCTGCACCATCCGATCTCCGGCCTCGATCACGTGCTTGCCATGGTCTCGGTGGGCCTGTGGGGCGCGCAGCTCGGTCCCCCCGCCGTCTGGCTTCTGCCCGTGACGTTCCCGATGGTGATGGCGATCGGAGGCTTCATCGGGCTCATCGGCGTGCCGCTGCCGGGGGTCGAGGTCGGCATCGCGCTCTCGGCGATCCTCCTCGGGTTCGTGGTGGCGCGCGAGGCGCGGCCGCCGCTCGGGCTCGCGGCGGCGCTCGTCGGGATCTTCGCGATCTTCCACGGCCACGCGCACGGCACCGAGCTGCCACCGGGCCAGAGCGGGCTCACCTACAGCATCGGCTTCGTGATCGCCACCGGCCTGCTGCACGTGACCGGCATCACGATCGGGCTCGTCCATCGCTGGCGCGCGGGCCGCATCGCGATCCGGGTCGCGGGCGGCCTCGTCGCTGCTTCGGGCCTGGTCTTCCTGTGGAGGGCCGTCGCGTGAGACGCGCGGCGCTCGCGGTCGTTCTCGCGACATTCTTGCTGCCCGCGCGCGCAGATGCGCAGCTCGTGACGACCGGTCTCGGTCCGGTCTACGACGGCATCGGGCACCTGCTCACGACGCCCGAGGATCTCGTCCCGGCCCTCGCGCTCGCGCTCTACGCCGGGCTACGCGGACCACGCGCGGGGCGGCGCGCGCTCTTCCTGCTGCCACCCGCGTGGTTTCTCGGCGGTTTGGTCGGGCTTCGGAGCCCCATGACGATCGCGTTCCCGCTCGCCGCGATCTCGTTCCTCGCAGGCGCCGACTCGGGAGTGCGCGGCCTCATCGGCATCGCGGTCGCGCTGTTCGTCGTGGTCGCGCTGGCTGCTGCGCTGGTCGTCGCGCTCGAGCGCCCGTGGAAGCGCATCGCAGCCCGTGTGGCCGGAAGCTGGATCGCTGCGGTCGGGCTGCTGCTGCTAGGATGGAGACTCCGCGGCGCACGCTGAGGCATGCCGATTTCACCTGCGCAATTCGGAGGACATGAGCCATGAAGTACGCGATTCTGGTCGTGGTCGGCATCCTCGCAGCTTCGCCGGTGTGGAGTGCAGCGGCGCCCGCAGCTGCGCCGGCGGCGGCGCACATCGCTGCGCCGACGGCCGCGCCCACCGCAAGCGCGGTGCTCGCAGAGCTCAAGGCCGGGAACCAGCGTCACGCGAAGGCCCAGTACACGCACCCACACGTGACGGCCGCCCGCCGGCAGGAGCTGGCCCGCGGGCAGGAGCCGCGCGCCGTGATCCTTACCTGCGCGGATTCGCGCGTGCCGCCCGAGATCGTGTTCGACCAGCTTCGCGCATCGGAGCCGGTGCTCGCGGAGGCCGTGGCAGCGGGCAAGCTGCGGATCGTCGGCGCCGTCTATTCGCTTGCGACCGGAAGCGTGACGTGGTTGCCGGAGAAGGCGCCTTAGGAAGGCGCTCCGCGGGCGTGGGGCCCAACTCGCTCCGGAGCGTGACATTCCCGGAACAAGCCGAGGCGTACCCAGGCATGACAGCTCCCCCTGCGCGGGCCGTATACTTGTTTGTCT
>VBOS01000127.1 GCA_005893185.1 Candidatus Eiseniibacteriota bacterium | reverse complement strand
ACACACCCCCCCACGCCAGCGGGTCGAGACCCGCGACCTGAATCAGCGCGTAAGCGGCCGCCAGAGCCGCGCACACCAGGGCCACGTCCAGCGTCCGGGCGATGCGCTGACGCTCGCCGTGCGAGCGGCGCGTGCCGACATAGAGGCCGGCCAGCCCGAGCGCTGTGAGCAGGCCGTCGCGCTGCTCGATCTCGCCGATCAAGCTGAGCCGCGGAGAAACGCTTGCGACGGTGGAGAGCACACTCGCTGCGACCCATCCCGCCGCGGCGAGATCCAGCGAGGCATCGGATCGGAGCGAGAACCGGCGTGAGCGGGACGCGCGCACGCCCGTCCGCGAGTCCTCCCGCGGCCGGGAGCGAGCGATCGTCTCGACGATCACGCCAACGAGCAGCGCCAGGCCGGAGAGCTGTACGAGCGCTGCCTTGGGGGCCACGAACGGATCGAGCAGCCCCGGGACGAAGCCGAGGATCGCGAGCGCCAGCGCCACGCGGACCCCGGCGAGGGCCGGGGGCTGATCCATCACATCCGGAACACGCCGAATCGCATCTCCGGGATCGGCGCGTTGAGTGCGGCGGCGAGCGCGAGCGCGAGCGCCGTACGGGTCTCGGCGGGATCGAGCACGCCGTCGTCCCACAGTCGCGCGGTCGAGTAGTAGGGGCTGCCTTCCTCCTCGTACTTGTCGAGGATCGGCTGCTTGAACGCCTTCTCCTCCGCTGCGCTCATCTTCTTTCCCTTCTCTTCGAGCTGGGCCTGCTTCACCTGCGCGAGCACGGAGGCTGCTTGCTCGCCGCCCATCACGCTGATCCGGCTGCCGGGCCAGCCGAACAGGAAACGCGGCTGGTAGGCGCGACCGCACATGCCATAGTTCCCGGCGCCGAAGCTGCCGCCCACGATCACCGTGATCTTGGGCACAGGCGCGTTGGCGACCGCGTGCACCATCTTGGCGCCGTCTTTGGCGATCCCGCCGTGCTCGTACTGCTTGCCCACGATGTAGCCGCTGATGTTCTGGAAGAACAGCAGCGGGATGCCGCGCTGGGCCGCCAGCTCGATGAAGTGCGTGGCCTTGAGGGCGCTCTCGCTGAACAGCACGCCCTGGTTGGCGAGGATCCCGACCGGCACGCCGTTCAGGTGCGCGAAGCCGGTGACGATCGTGGTCGCGTAGCGCGCCTTGAATTCGTGGAAACGCGAGCCGTCCACGAGCCGCGCGATCAGTTCATGCGCGTCGAAAGGCTTGCGCAGGTCGCGCGGGATCAGCCCGTAGATCTCGGCCGGGTCGTAGCGCGGCGGCTCGGGGGCGGCGAGCTCGAGACGGGAGCGCGGCGCGGGCCCCAGGTGCGACACGATGTCGCGCGCGATCTCGAGCGCGTGCGGGTCGTCCTCTGCGAGATGGTCGGCCACGCCCGAGATGCGGGTGTGGACGTCGGCGCCGCCCAGCTCCTCGGCCGTGACCACCTCGCCGGTCGCGGCCTTCACCAGCGGCGGACCGCCGAGGAAGATCGTGCCCTGGTTCTTCACGATCACCGCCTCGTCGCTCATCGCCGGCACGTAGGCGCCGCCCGCCGTGCACGAGCCCATCACCACCGCCAGCTGCGGGATCCCGAGCGCGGACATGCGCGCCTGGTTGTAGAAGATGCGCCCGAAGTGGTCGCGGTCGGGAAACACATCGGCCTGCAGGGGCAGGAACGCGCCACCCGAATCCACCAGGTAGACGCACGGCAGGCGGTTCTCGAGCGCGATCTCCTGCGCGCGCACGTGCTTCTCCGCCGACCAGGCCGACGCCCGTGACGATCCCGGCGCACGGCGCATCGCCGTCGTAGAGCCCATGCGCCGCGAGCGGCGACAGCTCGAGGAACGCCGAGCCGGGGTCGAGCAGGCGCTCGACCCGGTCGCGCACGAAGAGCTTGCCGCGCGCGGCGTGGCGCTTGACCAGGTCGGCGCCGCCGCCCTGCTTCACCGCCGCGAGCTTCTCCTTGAGCTCCGCCGCCAGCGCGCGCTGGTGAGCTGCGTTGGCCTTGAACTCGTCGCTCGAAGTTTCGAGATGAGACTCGATCAGCTCCATTGCTGTGCGGCTCCCAAGGCCTGGCGCGAAACGGGCCGGCGAGGTATAGCAGAGGCCCGGGCAAGCTCCAACGCGGGACGCCAGGCGGGCGGGAACGCCTGGCGTGTGCGGTCCGCTCGGGCCGGGGTGGGCAGCGCAGCCCAGGATTGGCCGAGTGCGGCCATCCGGACTCCGAGCGCGGAAACATCTCTCGCCAGAGGCCGTAGACTGCCGGGAACGATCTTCGTTTGCCCGCCCAGTGTCCGGAGAATTCGGCGCCGCGATCTCGCGGCGCGCGAGTCCCGAGGGCGGCCCTTCACGAGGAGGAACGCCGTGTACGCTTCCATCTCTCACTGCCGTGCCCGCAGATGGTTGTTCACGCTGACCCTGACCGCCACGATCGCAGCTGTCGTCGCGCCGGGCATCGCAGCTCCGAAGTCGCCCGCTTCGCATGCGGCTGCCCCCGCGCAGCCGGGCGCCCCCGCGTCAAAGGCCGCAACGAGCCCGGCGGTGTCGACGGCTGCGAGCGCGCAGCCCAAGCAGCCGGAATGGGTCCAGCGCAGCAACGCCAACTCGCAGATCCTGATCGAGGTGTTCGCGAAGCTCGCCCCCGAGCAGGCCGGGCGCATGGGCGTGCCGGGCCTCGACGCCGAGATCCTCGATCTCAAGCCCGGCTACGAGCAGCGCGGCGAGGAGGCGGGCAAGGCGGCTCTGGCCGCGCTCCAGCAGCGTTTGCAAGCCGAGAAGGACCCGCGGGTCCGGGAAGACCTGGAGATCCTGATCGACCGCTCCCAGCTGGCACGCGAGGGTCACGAGCTGGAGCACAAGCTCGCGCTGCCGTACTTCGACGTCGCGGGGACGGTGTTCCAGGGCCTGCGCGCCCTGCTCGACGACCAGGTGCCAGCGGAGCGGCGGGCGGTCGCGCTCGTGCGCCTGCGCAAGTACGCGGGCGCCGAGCCGGACTATACCCCGACCGCGCAGCTCGCCGAGGCGCGGATTCGCGAGCGGCTTCCGGTGAAGGAGCTGGTCGGTCCGGCGCGGGAGGAAATCGAGCGCGACCTGGCTCAATCGTCTACCTACGTGAAGGGCATCGCCCAGCTCTTCGAGAAGTACAAGATCGCGGACTACCAGAAGCCGCTGGATGATCTGCAGAAGCAGCTCGCCGCCTACGAGACCTTCGTTCGCGCCGAGATCGTCCCCCGGGCGCGCACCGACTTCCGGCAGCCTCCGGAGATGTACGCGTACGCCCTCAAGCAGTTCGGCAACGACATGCCGGTGCCCGAGCTGACGAGCCGCGCCGCCGTGGCGTTCGAGGAGCTGCAGAACCAGATGCAGGCGATGGCCCCGCGGCTCGCGCGGGAGAAGGGGTGGAACCTCACCGACTACCGCGACGTGCTGAAGGAGCTGAAGAAGAGCCAGCTCGCGGGCGACGCGATCCTGCCCTTCTACGAGAAGCGCATCCAGGACGTGGAGGAGATCATCCGGCGCGAGCGGATAGTGACGCTGCCGCAGCGCAACATGCGGGTTCGGCTCGCCAGCGAAGCGGAGGCGGCGGCGATCCCCGCGCCCAACATGCAGCCGCCGAGGCTGATCGGCAACACCGGAGAGATGGGCACGTTCGTCCTTCCGCTCCAGCTCCCAGCCAAGCCCGGGGAGCAGAAGCTCGCATACGACGACTTCACATTCGAGGCGGCTTCCTGGACGCTTGTGGCCCACGAGGGCCGGCCCGGCCATGATCTGCAGTTCGCGAGCACCGTGGAAAAGGGCGTCTCGCTCGCCCGCGCGCTCTTCGCCTTCAACAGCGTGAACGTGGAAGGCTGGGGGCTCTACGCCGAGTCGGAGCTCCTGCCCTACGAGCCGCTCGAGGGCCAGTTCATTGCGCTCCAGCACCGGATGATGCGAGCGGCGCGCGCGTTCCTCGATCCCGGGCTCCAGGCGGGCACCGTTACCAAGGACGATGCGATGCGCGTGCTGCGCGACGAA
>VBOS01000125.1:8126-8469 GCA_005893185.1 Candidatus Eiseniibacteriota bacterium | reverse complement strand
CGAGATCGGCGCGCGTGAGCGTGCGCGCGAACCCGTCCTCGCCCAGGATGTCGCGCGCGAGCGCGGCCTTCTTCTGCTGCAGCTCCCAGATCTTCTCCTCGAGCGTGCCGCGGGTCAGGAGCCGGTAGGCGATCACGGTGCGCGTCTGGCCGATGCGGTGCGTGCGGTCGATGGCCTGGGCCTCGACCGCCGGGTTCCACCACGGATCGAAGAGCACGACGTAGCTCGCCGCCGTGAGGTTGAGGCCGGTGCCGCCCGCCCGGAGGGAGACGAGGAACACGCGCGGGCGCTGGTCGGCCTGGAAGCCCGCCACGACCTCCTCGAGCCTGCGAGTCGGCGTCTC
>VBOS01000125.1:0-7983 GCA_005893185.1 Candidatus Eiseniibacteriota bacterium | reverse complement strand
GCGCCGGGTGGCAGCAGATCTGCCGGAGCCGCGTGAGCGCGGCGAGGATCTCGATCTTGTGCTTGCTCATGCCCCCCGGTGCGGCCGCCAGCCCCGCCACGAGCGCGCGGCTCGCGGCGAGCTCGGCGAGGTAGAGCCGCCGCTGCGCGGGGTGCATCTCGCAATCCCGGCGCTCCTCGATGCGCTCGGGCAGATCCTCCGCGACCTGCTGCTTCATGCGGCGAAGCAGCACGGGGCGCAGCCGCGCCGCCAGCAGCCGACGTGCGTGCGCGGGCGCGTCGGGACGGTCGAAGCGGGCGGTGAACGTCGCGCGGGGCGCAAGGAGCCCCGGGCTCACGAACGCCATGATGCTCCACAGGTCGAGCGCGCGGTTCTCGAGCGGCGTGCCTGTGAGCGCGAGCCGGTGCCGCGCCCGGACCGTCGCCGCAGCTCGGCTCACAGCTGCGTCGGGATTCTTGATGTTCTGCGCCTCGTCGAGGATGGCGACGCCGAGCGGGACCTTCCGCCAGGCTTCGATGTCGCGCCGCAGCAATGCGTAATTGGTCACGAGCAGGTCGTGGCTCTGCGCCTCGGCGAGCAGCGCGTGGCGGGCTTCACCGCTCGTAAGCAGCGCCACACGCAGCCCCGGCGCGAACATCTCGGCCTCGCGCGCCCAGTTGTGCACGACCGAGGCCGGGCACACCACCAGCGCCGGGCCGAGATCGGGCGTGCGCTCGCGCAGCCACAGCAGCCAGGCGAGGGCCTGCACCGTCTTGCCGAGCCCCATGTCGTCTGCGAGCACGGCGCCCAGGCCCAGCGATGCGCCGTATGCGAGGAAGTCGACGCCTTGCCGCTGGTAGGGGCGTAGCGTCCCGCGGAAGCCATCCGGCACAGCCACGCGCGGCAAGCCTTCGAAATCTGCGACCTTGCGGCGCAGCGCGCGGATGGCATCGACCGCCGCCGGGTCGGCGCCCAGGGTCTCGAAGGCGGCGAGCGATTCGGGACTCGCCTGGGCGAGCTGCCACACGCTGAGCCGCTGCTCGCCCGCCCCCGGCTCGATGCCGATCTCGGCGAGCGTTGCGGCCGCTTCTTCCACCGGCTCTCCGGCCTCGCGGCGCACCCACCCGGACGAGATCTTCACGTAGGGGCCGCTTGCGCGGCGCAGCACGGCGAGATCCTCGTCGGTGAGCGTGAGCCCGTCGGCCTCCCACTCGGCCGAGACGCTGAACCAATCCACGCCCGAGGCCGCGACGCGGATCCTGGGCCTGACCGCGTGAACGTCGCCGAGCATCCTCCGCGCGCGTGGTGTGCAGTACCAGCGCACGCCGGCGGGGCGCTCGTCCCAGGCAGCTGCGAAGACCGCAGCGCGCCGCGTCGTGAGCCGGAGCCACCAGCCGATGTGCGCGTCCGGTTGAAGCGGAATCATCCCGCCGGGGCCGCTCTTGCTGCCGTCGCCTGCGCCGGTCCGGGCCAACCAGTCGCGGGCCGGCGCGATCAGGGAATCGTCCATCCGCTCGAGCCAGATCTCACCGGCTGCGGCGGGCGCAGCGACCGGCGCGGGCTCAGGCGTGCCGCCGGCCGGCTGCGCCTCGAGCGGAGCGGCTCCCGAAGTGGGCGCGAACTCCGGCGCGCCCCGCCCGCGCACCGCCAGAGCGAAGTCACCCCAGCCCCCCTCGGGGGAGAACTCTTGCACCCGCGCGCCGGCGGGCGCCGGGTCGAGCGGCTTCCAGCCTGCGCCGGGCGCGGCCGCGAACAGCCGGATCTGCATCCAGTCGTCATCGCGCACGTCGATCGCCACGAGGGGAGCGGTGGGATGGACGCTCGTGTAGGGGGCGAGGGATTCGCGCAGCGCCGGGAAGCGCTCGGCCAATTGCTCCAGCATCCGCGCGTGGCGCTTGCGATCGAGGGGCAGTCCTTCCGTGGCCACGAACAGCTCGGCAATCTCGGCGGGCGGCTGCTTGCCGACCACGTGGAACTCACCGTCGGCCACGACGAGGCCCGGGTGCCGGCGCGCCCCGTCCCGCCTGCCGCTCATCAGCAGCGCCCGGTCGAGGCCGCGGCTCCGCCCGTCGGGCCAGCGCACCCGCAGCCGAAGCGCGAGCCCCGCTTCGCCTGGCTCGCACAGCGGCGTGACCTCGACCGCCCGGCTCCCAAGCCGCGCGGGCTCGCCCGGCGCGATCCCGTAGCGGGCGGCGCACTCGGCATCGATGTTCTCGTCCCACACGAGCGCGGGCGTGCCGGCCGCGGCCTCGAGCAACCGGTGCACGGTGGTGGTCGTGATGCCGTCCTCGGCGTTCGGATCGTCGGTCCAGCCGAGGCTCGAGAGGTAGATCTCGAGCAGCTCGGCCTGTCCCTCCGGGAGCTGCTCCGAGCCGCGCTGTACCCTGCGCAAGAGATGCTCGAGCTGGCTCGCCGTGCGCGGCGCGTCGTCGAGCCTGCGCGAAGTGAGCCGCGGCTCGAGGCTGACCACCCACGAACCGGACGGCATGCGCTCGAGCCCCAGCACGAAACGCAGGCTGCGCTCGGGCGCCCTCGAACGCGCTCGTTCGTCCGACCAGGTGGCGAGCCGCGCAGCCAGCGCGCTTCTCATCTTGGTCACGTACCGCTCCTGCAGATCGGGCCGCTCCCGGTACGGCTCGAGCTCCACCGGGATCCTCCCGCCCGTCCAGTCCGGCAGGGCGCGAGCGAGCTGCCAGCACATGAGGTCGGCATCCGGCTCCGAGAGGATCTCGCGGAACGGCGATGTGAACAGCGGAACGGAAGCGCGCAGCTCGCGCAAGAGCAGCCGTTCCAGCGCGTCCACGCGGCTCCATCGGTCGCGGGCTGCGCGGAGTTCCCCGAGCCCCTGCGGCCGCCGCTGGCGCTCCGGGCCCGGCGCAGCTGCCGGGAGCCCGCGCCACGGCGCGGAGCGCGGGGCGGGCCCTCGCGGGCGGACGAGAGGGATGGGCGGTGGCGCATCTTCGAACGCTTCGTCGAAGTCCTCGTGGTCCGCCGCCTGATCCACCGGCCGGTTGTCTGGATTGGGCTGCCCGAGCCGGGCCTGGATCGCCGGCCGGTCGGGAAGGAGCCGCCCGAGGCGGCGCCCGAACGGGGATTCCCGGAGGCGAAGCGGGTCGAGGATGCAGCACGCGACCGCGTACTGGTGCTTGCACTCCATTCCAATCGGGCATGTGCACGATGGCATCCAGACCCCGTCCTCCCAGGTCCACCACACCTCGTAGAGGCGCGCGCCTCGCACCCGGGCGCTCACAGCGTCGGGCAGGAAGAGGAGGGGACCGACGCGGGCCTGCACGGCGTATTCGCGGCCGCGGGCACGCATGATCGAGGGGAAGCTCGCCATCGCCTCGGGCAGGGCCTGGAGCTGCTCCGGGGTGAAGTCGTGGACCGAGAGGACGCGAGCGGGTGTCGTCACGCTCGGCAGTGTGCCCGAAGGGCGGGAGCGGGGACAAGACCAAGCTGCGGTGTATAGTCCTCGGTACGGCGTCCCCCGATCGCTGCGGAGCCTCGTCGCATGCCCCTTTCGCACTTCCATCCGATCGTCCAGCGCTGGTTCCGCGAGCGCGTGGGCACGCCCTCTCCGCCCCAGGTCGAGGGCTGGCCGCGCATCCGCTCGGGGCGGCACACGCTGATCGCTGCGCCGACCGGGACCGGCAAGACGTTCGCAGCTTTCCTGTGGGCGATCGATGAATTGCTGCGGCGCGGCAAGGCGCTCGCGGACGAGACCCACGTGCTCTATGTCTCGCCGCTCAAGGCGCTCGGCAACGACGTGCAGAAGAACCTGGAGCGTCCGCTGGCTGAGCTTTCGACGCTCGACCCGGGTTTCCCCGATGTGCGCGTGCTGGTGCGCAGCGGCGACACGCCGCAGCGGACGAGCGATGCCGGCCGCGCGATGCTGCGCACGGTGCGCACGCTGATCCTGGACGAGATCCACGCGGTGGCCGGCGACAAGCGCGGCGCCCACCTGGCGCTCTCGGTGGAGCGGCTCGAGGCGCTGGTCGAGCGGCCGCTCCAGCGCATCGGGCTCTCCGCCACGCAGAAGCCGATCGAGGACGTCGCGCGGCTGCTCGCCGGCGTGCAGTGCGAGTGCGAGTGCGTGGACATCGGGCACCGCCGCGACCTCGATCTCGGGATCGAGATTCCGGAGTCGCCGCTCGCCACCGCCTGCTCGCACGAGACCTGGGACGAGATCGTGCGGCGCATGGCGGAGCTGATCCACGCGCACCGCACCACGCTGGTGTTCGTGAACACGCGCAAGCTCGCCGAGCGCGTCGCCGCCCGGCTCACGACCGCGCTCGGGGAGGGGCTTGTAACGAGCCATCACGGGAGCCTGGCGCGCGAGAAGCGGCTGGACGCCGAGGAGCGGCTGAAGCAGGGGAAGCTGCGGGCGCTGGTCGCGACATCTTCGCTGGAGCTGGGGATCGACGTGGGCGATGTGGACCTCGTGATTCAGGTGGGGATCACGCCCGCGATCGCGACCCTGCTCCAGCGCGTGGGCCGCAGCGGCCACGGGCTCGGCCGCACGCCGAAAGGGCGCATCTTCCCGCTCACGCAGGAGGATCTGGTGGGAGCCGTTGCGCTGGTGGACGCTGTCAAGCGCGGCGAGCTGGACCGCACGCCGCAGCCCGCGCGCCCGCTCGACATCCTCGCGCAGCAGATCGTCGCCGCCTGCGTCCCCGAGACCTGGGACGAGGGGCGGCTCTACGACACGCTCCGCCGCGCCTGGCCCTATCGCGATCTCCCGCGCGACGACTTCGAAGCGGCTGTGGCGCTCCATACCGAAGGTCGCGCCGCCCTGCTCCACCGGGACGGCGTGAACGGCCGGCTGCGCGCCACGCGCCGCGCGCGGATCACGGCGCTCACATCGGGCGGCGCGATCCCGGACACCGGCCAATACCGCGTCGTGCTCGAGCCCGAGGAAACGGTGATCGGATCGCTCGACGAGGATTTCGCGATCGAGTCGAGCGTCGGCGACGTCTTCCAGCTCGGCAACGCATCGTGGCGGATCCTCAAGGTGGAGACCGGCACGGGGGCGCACGCGCGTCGGCGCGCGCGACCCGGAAGGGCCGGCCGAAGCCCTCGGGCTTTCGCGCGCCGCGGCGGTCCAGCTCGCGGACTACCTGAACGAGGGCGAGCGCTCGCTCGGTGCGATTCCCACACCCGAGTGCGTGGTGATCGAGCGCTTCTTCGACGAGTCGGGCGGCATGCAGCTCGTGCTTCACGCGCCATTTGGCGGCCGCATCAATCGCGCATGGGGTCTGGCGCTGCGCAAGCGCTTCTGCCGCGGCTTCGGCTTCGAGCTGCAGGCGGCGGCCAACGAGGAGGCGATCGTGCTCTCGCTCGGGCCGCAGCACAGCTTCCCGCTCGAGGACGTCTTCGACTACCTGCACCCGAGCTCGGCCCGGGACCTGCTCGTGCAGGCGCTGCTCGCAGCTCCGATGTTCGGCACGCGCTGGCGCTGGAACGCCTCGCGCGCGCTGCTGCTGTCGCGCACGCAGGGTGGGCGCCGGGTGCCGGCGGCGCTCATGCGCATGCGGGCCGAGGACCTGCTGGTCGCGGCGTTCCCGCAGGTGCTGGCGTGCCCGGAGACGCTGCCGCCCGGCGAGCTGCCGGTGCCGTGGGAGCACCCGATGGTGCGCCAGACGATCGAGGACTGCCTGAACGAGGCGATGGACGTGGAGGGCATGCTCGATGTGCTGCGCGCCCTGCGCGACGGACGCATTCCTGGACGACGCGCCGCTGGAAGAGCGCCGCGCGCGGGCTGTGATGTCGCGTCGCGTGCTGGAGCCGGCGATCGCGGACACGCTGGGCGCGCTCGATCCGGAGGCCGTGGCGCGGGTGCGAGATGAGGCGTGGCCGGCGCCCGAGAGCGCGGAGGAGCTGCACGAGACGCTGCTCTGGATGGGCTATGCGACCGGCGGGGAGGTCGCGGCCTCGGGCTGGTCCGAGTGGCTAGATGAGCTGCACGCGGCGGGGCGCGTGGCGCGCGAAGGAAACGGAGGCGAGACGCGATGGTTCGCCGCCGAGGCCTCGCGCGAGCCGCGGGCGATCCTGCGCGGGCGCATGGAGGCGCTGGGGCCGGTCTTCGTCGTGGAGGGAGCGGGCCCGGCGGCTGTGCCCGATGGCGGCGCCCGGGCGGGCGCCGTGCCGGCCGCCCACGCCGGCCCGCGCGGCGGCCCCGAACCGCCGACCGTCGCCCCCTCCGACGAGCCGGTGCTGATCGCGCTCGAGGCCGAGGGGGTAGTGCTGCGCTGCCGGATCGCGGGTCGGCCGGCGTGGTGCGAGCGCCGGCTGCTGGCGCGCATCCATCGCTACACGCTTTCCTCGCCTGCTGGCAGCATGCCGACCCGGCATTCAAGCTCGAGGGACCGCGCGGCGTCGCCGAGGTCGTGCGCAAGCTTGCCGGCTTCGAGATCCCGGCGGCGGAGTGGGAGGGGAGCGTGCTTCCCGCCCGCCTCCATGATTACCGCCCCGAATGGCTCGATCAGTTGACGCTGAGCGGGGAGGTCGCGTGGGGGAGGCTGTGGGGCGAGGGCGATGCGCCGGCGCGTTCATCGCCGATCTGCCTCTTGCCGCGCGAGGACCTGGAGACGTGGCTCGCGCTGGCGCGTGCGGGCGCGGCGGCGCGCTCCGGGGACGGAGGAGAGATCGGACGCGGGCTCGTCGTGGCGGGCGCGGCGCGAGGCGGCGCGCCGCGCTTGCTGGCGGGCGCGGCCGACGATGGTCCGCTCTCGACCTACGCGCGGACGATTCTCGATGCACTCGCGGCGCGGGGCGCCTGCTTCGTCCAGGAGCTGCAGCGCGATACGCGGCTCCTGCCATCGCATCTGGAGATGGGGCTCGTGCAGCTCATCGGCCACGGCCTCGTGACCTGCGATTCGTTCGGCGGCTTGAGGAGGCTGGTGACGCCTCCCAGCCGGCGCCGGGGAGTGATGAAGCGCGTGCCGTTCGCGCCCGCAGGGCGCTGGTCGCGGTTCCGCGCGGTGGTGGTGGGAGACGGGGAGATCGCTCCGGGCGAGCGCGAGGCCGAGTTCGTCGCTCGCCAGCTCCTCGCGCGCTACGGCCTCGTGTTCCGCCGCCTGCTGGAGCGCGAGCGCATCCCGATCCCGTGGCGGGACCTCGCCCGCGTCCTGCGCCGGATGGAGCTGCGCGGCGACGTGCGGGGCGGGAGATTCGTGAGCCGGTTCGCGGGCGAGCAGTACGCGCAGCCCGAGGCGGTCGAGTTGATGCGCCGCCTGCGCCGCGGCCACGGCGATGCGATCGGCAGACACACCGGGTCGGCGGCCCGCGCGCACATGACGTCGGCGGCCCGCGCGCCGGGCCACGGCGCCCCGGATGCCGCGGGGCTCCGCGTGTCAGCAGCGGATCCCCTCAACCTCGATGGGATCCTGACGCCCGAGCCGCGCGTTCCGGTCCAGTCGCGGCGGCGGGTCCGCGTCGCGTAGGCTCCGTTTGAAAACGGCCGAGGGCTGCGTTGCGCGGTCGGCTCCTCGCTCCAAAGTGGCCTGGAGGCCACATTTCCGCTCGTCGCTCGACCGCGACGCCTTGCCCTCGGCCGTTTTCAAACGGAGCCTGGCGGGCCGAGGGTAGCCCATGAAACGGGTCGAGCCTCGGCGCGCGGCGGTCGAAGCCGCGCTGCCGAGGCTCTTTCATCCCGCGCCGCTCGCGGCGCTCGCGCGATGCCTACGACGTGATGCCCGGCTGCGCGAACCGCTTGTGCGAGCCGAAGCGCAGGTAGATCGACGGGACCACGAACAGGTTCAGCATCGTGGACGTGAACAGGCCGCCCAGGATCACGATCGCCATCGGGTGCTCGATCTCGTGGCCGGGAATGGCGCCCGCCGCCACCAGCGGAACCAGGGCGAGCCCGGTCGCCAGCGCGGTCATCAGGATGGGAGAGAGCCGCTCCATCGCGCCCCGGAGCACGAGGTCCGGCCCGAAGGTCTCGCCCTCGTACTTCTCCAGATGCTGATAGTGATTGATGAGGAGGATGCCGTTGCGCGCCGC
>VBOS01000126.1 GCA_005893185.1 Candidatus Eiseniibacteriota bacterium | reverse complement strand
CGGCATGAACGATTGACGAGAGGAGACCGAACGTGAACCAGCCGGAACCGTTCCGCCTCAAGGTGGGCCTGGCGGAGATGCTGAAGGGCGGGGTGATCATGGACGTGATGACCGCCGATCAGGCGGGCATCGCGGAGGAGGCCGGCGCGGCGGCGGTGATGGCGCTGGAGCGCATCCCGGCGCGCATCCGACGCGAGGGCGGCGTGGCACGCATGTCCGATCCGAGTCTCATCAAGGAGATCGAGGCTGCGGTCTCGATCCCGGTGATGGCGAAGTGCCGCATCGGGCACACGGCTGAGGCCCAGATCCTCGAGGCGCTGGGCGTTGACTTCATCGACGAGAGTGAGGTTCTGACCCCGGCGGACGAGGAGAACCACATCGACAAGCACCCGTTCAAGGTGCCGTTCGTGTGCGGCTGCCGCGACCTGGGCGAGGCGCTGCGGCGCATCGGCGAGGGCGCAGCGATGATCCGCACCAAGGGCGAGGCCGGCACCGGAAACGTGGTCGAGGCGGTGCGGCACATGCGGGCGGTGGTGCGTGCGATCCGCACGCTCGGGGCGCTGGCGGACGACGAGCTGATGAGCGAGGCGAAGAAGCTGGGCGCCCCCTTCGAGCTGGTGAAGGAAGTGGCGAAGAGCGGCAAGCTTCCGGTCCCGAACTTCGCGGCCGGTGGCATCGCAACGCCCGCCGACGCTTCGCTGATGATGCAGCTCGGGGCGGAGTCGGTGTTCGTGGGCTCGGGCATCTTCGAGCTGGGGCTCGATCTCCGGCCCGAGGAGCAGCGGCGCGAGCAGCTCCGCATGGCGGAGGCCATCGTGAAGGCCGTGACCCACTATCGCGAGCCCGCGATCCTGGCCCAGATCAGCGAGGGGCTGCCGCGCGGCATGAAGGGGCTCTCGATGGAGGGGATCCCCGACGAGCAGCAGCTCGCGAAGCGGGGCTGGTGAGCGTGACCCCGAGAGCCATGTTCGCTGCGCGCCACGCGGCGGGCGCCCAAAGGCGCGCGGCGGCGGAGGGCGCAGTGCCGCCCGCCGGGGCAGCTGCGCGGCCGCGAGTGGGCGTGCTCGCTCTCCAGGGCGACTTCGCACGCCACGTGGCCGCGCTCGAGGCGCTGGGGGTCGCGGCCGCGCACGTCGCGCTCCCGCGGGATCTCGAAGGCCTCGAGGCAATCGTGCTGCCGGGCGGCGAGTCCACCACGATGCTCCGCCTGATGGCGGCGAACGGGCTGCGCCGGCCGCTCGAGGCGTTCGTGCGCGAGCGGGCGGTGCTCGGGACGTGCGCGGGGGTGATCCTGCTGGGGACCGAAGCCGAAGGGCTGCCGGCGCCGCCGCTCGGCGCGCTCGACGTGAGCGTGGAGCGAAACGCCTACGGGCGGCAGATCGACTCCTTCAGCGCTCCGATCGACATTCCCGCTGTGGGCGGGACGTTTCCCGGCGTATTCATCCGGGCGCCGCGCCTGCGGCGGGTCGCGCCGTCGGTGGAGGTGATCGCGCGGCGCGCGGGCGAGAACGGGTCGGGCGAGCCGGTGGGCGTCCGCAGCGGCCGGGTCGTGGGCCTGTGCTTCCATCCCGAGCTGACATGCGACCTCCGCTTCCACAGCTGGTTCCTGACAGCTGTCGCGGGGTTGGCACTGCCCGCGGCGCGGGCCGCAGCCGCGGCCGGCCCGCCGCGCGCGGAGACGGCGTGACGCCTGGGGGAGAGCGCCGCGCCTTTCACGATTTCGTAGCTGGCCACCAGCGGTTTCTCCTCACCACCCACGTGAACCCGGACGGCGACGGGCTGGGCAGCGAGGTGGCGGTGGCGCTGTGGCTGCGGGGATTGAGGAAGTCGGCGCACGCGCTCAACGACTCGCTGGTTCCGGAGGCGTATCTGTTCTTGACCCGGGACGTGACGGCCGAGGCGTTCGAGGCGTCGCTCGCCGAGCGCCGCTTCGCCGAGTGCGACGCCGTGATCGTGCTCGACACCAGCAACCGCCAGCGGGTCGGTCGCCTGGCCCCGCTGCTCGACCGCTTCCCGCTGCCCATCGCCGTGGTGGACCACCACGTCTCGCACGTGCACGGCTTCGGCCAGGTGAACGTCATCGAGCCCGATGCGTCATCGACCGGCGAGATCGTCTACGACCTGATCCGCGAGTCGGGGGCGACGCTCACGCCGGCGATGGCCGAAGCCCTCTACGTGGCGCTCATGACCGACACCGGGTCCTTCCGTTACTCGAACACCGACAGCCACGCGCATCGCATGGCGGCCGAGCTCCTGTCCCACGGCCTCGACCCGCAGAGGATCCACGCGCAGGTCCACTCGCACGCGTCGGCCGGCCGCCTGCGGTTCTTCGGAGAAGTGCTGAGTCGGCTGGAGCTGATGGACGGCGGGCGGATGGCGGTCATGGAGGCCGCACCCGAGCAGTTCCAGCGTCACGGGCTCACGGGCGCAGACACCGAGGGGCTGGTGGACATGCCGCGGAACATCGCGGGCGTGGATGTCGTTGCGCTCTTCTCCGAGGTCGAGCCCGGCAAGGTCAAGGTGTCGCTGCGCTCCACCGGTCGGATCTCGATCGACCAGGTGTGCGCCGCTCTGGGCGGCGGCGGGCATCCGCACGCAGCGGGCGTGCTGCTGCGCGGGACGCGCGCAGATGCGCGGGCGCGCATCCTGCCTGAGCTCTCGCGCCGGATCGAGTCGCCCGCGATCGGCGA
>VBOS01000555.1 GCA_005893185.1 Candidatus Eiseniibacteriota bacterium | reverse complement strand
CCCGCGCGCGCCTGCGCGCGCGCGGCGAGCGGCCGGACGTTGGACTCGTCGACATCGGCCTCGAGACCTACACGCGCGCGGCGGACCGGATGCAGCGCCACGGACGGCTCTCGCTCGCAGCGGACTGGAACGACACGCTGTTCGTGTTCGCGGTGCGCGATCAAGATCCCCGGCACCGCGCAGCTGCGGCCGCGGCTTTCGTGGAGGGACTCGGGCTGAGAGTGAAGGATGGAAAGCCGTGCGAGGCCCTGGCGCGGGTGGCGTGGGCGAGGCGTGGGCTGGGAGGCGAGATCCCGGATGTCGACCCGGCGATCGAGCGGAGCCTGGCCGCGCGCTGCCAGGAGCAGACGCGCGCGAGCGGAGAATTGCGATGAACCCGACCGAAATGCGAAGCGCCGTGCCCGCGAACCGGCTCGAACTCCGGTTTGCCGACGCCAAGCCGACGTACGCGCCGGGGGAGGCGGTCGCCGAGGCCAATCGCTGCCTCTACTGCCACGACGCTCCCTGCGTCACCGCCTGCCCGACCGGCATAGACATTCCGGGATTCATCCGCAAGATCGCGACCGAAAACGTGCGCGGCTCGGCGAAGCGCATCCTCGCGGCGAACCTGCTCGGCTACTCGTGCGCGCGGGTGTGCCCGGTCGAGGTGCTGTGCGTCGGGGCCTGCGTCTACAACGGCTGGCACCGCTACCCGCCGATTCAAATCGGGCGGCTGCAGCGCTACGCCGTCGAGACCGTGCTGGAAGCGGGCGGTGCCGCCACGCTGTTCGAGAAGGCGAAGCCGGCGGGCAAGCGCGTGGCCTGCGTGGGCGCGGGCCCGGCTTCGCTCGCGGCCGCCGGCTATCTGGCGCTCGAGGGCGTGGACGCCACGCTGTTCGAGAAGCGGAAGCTGGCGGGCGGGCTCAACGCCACCGGTGTTGCGCCCTACAAGATGCATGCCGAGGGCGCGCTGCTGGAGGTGGATTTCGTCCGCTCACTCGGCGTGGCCCTGCGCGATGGCGTCGAGATCGGGCCCGACGTGACGGGCGGCCAGCTGCTCGCGGAATTCGACGCGGTGTTCATCGGCGTGGGCCTCGGCGCGGACTCGAAGCTCGGGATCCCGGGCGAGGACGGGCCCGACGTGACAGGCGCCACAGCGTGGATCGAGCGCGTGAAGCTCGAGCCCGACTTCCGGCCGCCCACGGCATCGCGGGCGGTGGTGGTCGGCGGCGGGAACACCGCGATCGACGCGGCACGCGAGCTCAAGCGCCTCGGCGTGCCGGACGTTGC
>VBOS01000554.1 GCA_005893185.1 Candidatus Eiseniibacteriota bacterium | reverse complement strand
ACGGTGAAGGAGGCGGTGGTGCTCTCGCCGCTCGAGGCCTTCAACGAGCGCTTCAAGCTCGCGCTGCTGCTCGGGCTGTTCCTCGCGCTCCCGATCGTGCTCCACCGGATCTGGAGCTTCGTCGTGCCGGGGCTCTTCAAGCGCGAGCGCGGCTGGATCCTGCCGTTCGTGATGGCTTCGATCGCCTTGTTCGCGCTCGGCGCGTGGGTGGCCTACGGGTACCTCGTGCCGCTCGTGATCCAGGTCCTGAGCACCTTCATGACCCCGAGCCTCAAGGCCGAGATCCGGCTTTCCGCCCTGCTCGGCTTCGTCTACAACATGGCGCTCGCGTGCGGGCTGGTGTTCCAGCTGCCGCTTGTCACCATGGCCCTCACAGCGATCGGGCTCGTCACGCCGCGCACCCTGCTCCGCCAGTGGCGCTACGCGATCGTGGCCGCGTTCTTCGTGACCGCGGTCATCACGCCCGGGGACGTGGTCACAGCGCAGATCGTGATGGGGGTTCCCATGACGCTGCTCTACTTCGTGAGCGTCGGCCTGTCGTGGCTGGTGGCGCGGCGCAAGCGGGAAAGTCCGGCGCGGGCTCGACCCGCAGAGGAGGGTGAAGATGCCGTTCCGTCGTCGTGAGCGCGGCGCGTCCGCGAGCGGGGAAGGGAAGAGGGAGTCCGGTCGGAGCGCGACGCAGAAGGCGGCCCCGCGGGCTCATGCGCATGCGACATCCGAGGCCCCAAGCCCCGCGCGGCCGGGCGGCGCCAGCGACCTCATCGCGGTGGACGTGGGGAACAGCGAGACGGTCGTGGGGCTCTTTCTCGGCGGCGAGCTCGCGTCCCATTGGCGGCTCACAAGCGGCCGCTGCACAGCGGACGAAGTGAGCCTCACGCTCGAAGCTCTGCTGCGCCGGGCAGGCGGCGATGCCGCCGCGCCGGGGTTCAAGCCCGGCGCCGTGCTGTGCTCCGTCGCGCCGTCGCTCACACTCGCGTGGGCGGAGGCGCTGGAGCGCATGTCAGGCGCTCCGCCGGTCGAGGTGAGCGCCGAGACCGCGCGCGACCTTCCCATTCGCTATCACGACCGGAGCTCGGTGGGGGCGGACCGCATCGCGAACGCGATCGCCGTGCGCGCCCTTTACGGCACCCCCGCGATCGTGGTGGACCTCGGCACGGCCACCACGTTCGACTGCGTCTCGAAGGAGGGTGCCTACATGGGCGGCGTGATCGCGCCGGGCGTGATGACGTCGGCCGAGGAGCTGTTCCGGCGCGCGGCCCGCATTCCGCGCGTCGAGCTGCGGAAGCCCTCGCGCGTGCTGGGGCGCGCGACCGAGGAATCCCTCCAGGCGGGCGTGGTGTGGGGCGCCGCCGGGCAGGTGGACGCGCTGGTGCGCCGGCTCGCGATCGAGATGCGCGGGACGCCGCACGTGATCGCGACCGGAGGGCTGGCGCCGCTCATCGCCCCGGAGTGCGAGACGGTGAACGTCGTGGACGGCACGCTCACGCTCAAGGGCCTGCGGCTGATCTGGGAGCAGGCGCGATGAGGAAGGCGGCCGGGCCTGCGCGCGCCCCATGCGAGCGCGCAGCCCGAACCAGGCGCGGCGCCCGGCTCGAGTGAGGCACCAACCCGGCGCGCCCCGCGCGGCCGGCGTGGCGCGCCCAGCGGCTTTGCCGGAGAACCGCGGCGCAGCCGCCCTCCCGAAATGGATCGCATCCCCCGGCGCTCCGTGGATCGCAGTGCTGCTCGCGGCCTACGGGGCGCTGCGGTTTCGTTTCGTGCTCGGCCTGCCGTTCCTGAACGACGACTACACCATCCTCGACAAGGTCGGCCGCGCATCGTTCGCATCGCTCTGGACCGCCGAACATCCCCTGTGGGGCTGGTACCGTCCCTGGGCGCGCGAGCTCCACTTCTGGACGCTCTCGCGTCTGTTCGGGCCCAGCGAGCTCCCGTTCCACGCCGCAAGCCTCGTGCTGTGGCTCTCCGTGCTCACCGTGTACTTCGCCCTCGTGCGGCGGATCCTGGGTGCCCCCGCTGCCACGATCGCGGCCGCTGGGGCCGCCACGCTCACGGCCTGGGGGGGCGTGCTCTCATGGGCCGCGGGCGTACAGGAGCTGTGGATGCTGCTGTTCGCGCTGCTGTTTCTCCACGCCGCCGCTCGCCGCGATGCCGCTCTCTCGCTGCTCGCGCTGGCCCTAGCGCTGCTCAGCAAGGAGACCGCGGCCGTGCTCCCCGCGATCGCATTCCTCTATTGCGTCGTGCTCGATGGCGACCGGCCCCGTTCGGCGCTCCGGCGGGTCGCGCCCCAGCTCGTTGTGGTCGCGTCGTGGGCCGCGCTCCACCCCTTCCTGCGCGCGCGCCTCGCGGGCCACGTCGCGGAGCGCGCAGCCGCTTCCGGCGGACCCTCTCCCGTCGCGATCGCGCTTCGCACGATGCTCTCCGTCGTGAATCTGGACCGGTGGCCTGCGCCCGAGATCGGCTGGCCCGCGGCCCTGATCGTCGGGCTCCCCGGGATCGCGCTGCTGGCGGCCGGCACGGCATGGGCGCTCGCGCGCTCGCGGCCCGCGGCGCCTGCAGCTGGCCCCGGCGCATCGCGCCTGGCGCCCGCGCTCTTCGCGCTCGGCTTGGCCACGCTCGGCGCGCTTCCGCTCTTCATGCCGAGCGTGGGCTGGCTCTCCTACTACGCGCTGCTCAGCGCGCTCGGGGCGTGGGCCGCGCTCGCGGCCGGGTTGGCGCGGCGCCCGGCGCTCGCGATCTTCGCGGTGACGATCGTGGCGGCGCTGCAGCCGGCGCACGCGGCAACGCCTTCCTATGAATGGGGGTCGGACTACTTCCAGCGGCGAGCCGCATTCTTC
>VBOS01000553.1 GCA_005893185.1 Candidatus Eiseniibacteriota bacterium | reverse complement strand
GCGCGATTTCAGAATCGCCGACATGACCCCGTTTGCACTCGCGGAAGGCCCCGCCCAGGCCACCCCGGAGGCCTACGAACTGATGCGGGAGCTGCGCCACCTGGGACTCTCGAATGAGGCTGCTTTGGGCATCGTGAATGTGCTCACGCGGAGCGGATCCCGTACGATCGAGAACGACCCCAGCGACTGGTAGGACAAGCCCGCCACACACGACCGTAGCTCCAGCCGCCCGACGCTCGGAACCAGACCGTCGGGCTTTTTGCTGTTCCGCCCGAGCGCACGGCAGGCGATACTGGGTCGGCCGGTGGCTCGCGACCTCGCGCCGGCCCCGGCGCGCGTCGCACCGCCGCCATTCGGGCAGGAGACCGTGGATGCGCCTTGCCGCCATCGACATCGGCACCAACTCGATTCACATGGTGATCGCCGAGGCCAGCGGCCCTCACGCCCTCGAGGTCGTCGAGCGCGAGCGGGAGGCCGTCCAGATGGGACGGGGCTCGTTCGGCTCGAGGAGGAGACTGCGGAAGGACGCGATTCGTCGCACCACCGACTCCCTGGCCCGATTCGTCGAGCTGGCACGCCGCCACCAGGCGGACCGGATCCTGTGCACCGCGACCGCAGCCGTGCGCGAGGCGCGAAATGGCGCCGACTTCCTGGCGGCCGCCCGCGCGACTACCGGCATCAAGCCGAAGGTCATCCCCGCCACCGAGGAGGGCCGGCTGATCTACCTCGGGATCAAGAGCGCGCTCGAGCTGGGCGAAGAGCCGTGCATGATCGTGGACATCGGAGGCGGCAGCATGCAGCTCGTGCTCGCGAACCGCGAGCGCTGTCTCTACACGCTCAGCGCCCCGCTCGGCGCCCTGCGGCTCACCGAGTCGTTCGTGCGATGGCGGCCGCCCGCGCGACTACCGGCATCAAGCCGAAGGTCATCCCCGCCACCGAGGAGGGCCGGCTGATCTACCTCGGGATCAAGAGCGCGCTCGAGCTGGGCGAAGAGCCGTGCATGATCGTGGACATCGGAGGCGGCAGCATGCAGCTCGTGCTCGCGAACCGCGAGCGCTGTCTCTACACACTCAGCGCCCCGCTCGGCGCCCTGCGGCTCACCGAGTCGTTCGTGCGATCGGATCCGCCCGCGCGCCGCGACCTGCAGCGCCTGCGCCAGCACGTCCGCGAGACGGCGGGGGAATTGCTGAAGAAGATGGGGGAGTCCGCGCCCGCCCAGGCCTACGGCTCATCGGGCTCGATCCACGCTCTGGCGACCGTTTCTCACTGGCTCGAGACCTCGACCCCGCTCGCCCATCTGAACGGCCACGTCCTCACCCTCGACTCGCTGCGGCGCACCACGCGGCAGCTTCAGGCCATGACGCTTCGCGAGCGCGAGCGCCTGCCGGCCCTCGACGCCCATCGGGCGGAGATCATCGTGGCCGGGGCGATGACGCTCGAGCACGTGCTCGAAGAGCTGGAGCTTCCCGGCATGACGCTCTCGGACTTCGGCGTCCGCGAGGGGATGGTGAGCGACTACGTCGCCCGGCACGCCGGAGAGATCTCATCGGTCGCCAGGCGCCCAGGCTTGAGGCTGCGCAGCGTGCTGCGCTGCCTCGGCCGTTTCCGGATCGACATGCGCCACGCCAAGCACATCGCGCGGCTGGCTCTCGAGCTGTTCGACGCCCTCCAGGAAGTCCACGAGTTGAGCCCGCTCGACCGGGAGCTGCTCCACTTCGCGGCGCTCCTGCACGACATCGGGTCGGTGATCGGGTACGACGGGCACGCCGAGCACGCCCACTACATCATCATGAACGCGAGCCTACGCGGCCTGTCGGCGGAGGAGCTGCGCGTGATCGCGAACGTCGCCCGCTATCACAACAAGGCGCGTCCCCGGACCAGGACTTCAACGCCCTCGACAAGGTGAAGCGGCGAACCGTGCGCTGGCTGGCCGCGCTGCTGCGCGTCGCAGAGGGCCTGGATCGCAGCCACGATCAGCTCGTGCAGTCCACCCGCGTGGTGCGAAACGCGGTCGGGATCGTGATCCGCGTCCAGACCCGAGGCGAGGCCCAGCTCGAGATCTGGGCGGCCCGCCGGCGCGCGGACATGCTGATCAAGCTGCTGGAGCGGCCGGTGCGCGTGGCCGTCGACGGGGATCCGCGCGGCGCGTGACCCACCCCGGGACGGCGGCGCGACACGGTCCCCAGGCGGCGCTGATCCAGTGCGGATCCGTGCCGCGGACTTTGGCGCGCGCGATCAGGGAATCGACGTGGCGATCGGTGAGCATGACGAACCCGGCGCACAGGGCGGGGAGTCCGTCGCGCCGTAAGTCGCCGCCAGCCTCATCGCGAGGCCCGCTTGCGGCTCATCCGGCACAGCAGGCGCGGCGGGGCGACCCACTCGAGCGTCCCGGCGCCGGGGCGCACGGTGGATTCGAAAGCGATGCTGCAAGCACCCGCCTTCTCGAGCGGCAGCGATGCGCCGTTGTTGAAGA
>VBOS01000551.1 GCA_005893185.1 Candidatus Eiseniibacteriota bacterium | reverse complement strand
AGCGCGGACCGGGTCGGTCGTAGCGGGCCAGCAGCTCGAGCGTGGTGGGCGGTGCGGGCGCGGCGCTCATGAAACGCTCCCTGCGCGGCCGGAAAAGGCGTGGGCGATCGGGTTCGTCGCGAACCCGTGGACGGTCTCGATCAGCGCTTCGACCGCTTCGATCGGCGTCTCGGGCAGGATCCCGTGGCCGAGATTCATGATGTGCCCCGGGCCGCGGCCGTCCTCCAGCACGGCGCGGGCGCGCTCCCGAACCGAAGCTGGCGGGCCGAGCAAGGCGTGCGGAGCGAGATTGCCCTGCAGCGCCAAGCGCCCTCCGGTTCTGCGCCGCGCATCTGCGAGTCCGGTCCGCCAGCACACGCCGAGCACGTCGGCGCCGGCAGCTGCCATGTCCTCGAGCAGGTGATGTGCGGACGGCGCGAAGTAGATCACGGGTCCGCGCCGCTCGGGCAGGGCCGCGATCGCGCGCCGCACAGCAGGCAGCGCGAAGCGCCGGTAGTCGGCGGGGGACAGGATCCCGGCCCAGGAATCGAAGATCTGCACGGCGTGCGCGCCGGAGCGGAGCTGGAACGCGAGATGGTCGCCGACGATCGTCGCGAGCTTGCCGAGCAGCCGCTCGAGCGTGTCGGGATCGCGATGGAGCATGGCCTGGATCGCCGGAAAGCCGTCGCGCCCCCCGCCCTCCACCAGGTAGGCCGCGAGCGTCCACGGCGCGCCCGCGAACCCGAGCACGGGGACCGTGACCCGGCGCGAGAGCTCGGCGATCGCAGCGCCGACGAACGACGCAGCCTCTGCCATCGGCGGCGTGCGCAGAGCATCGATGTCGGAGCGGGTGCGGAGCGGAGCCGCGAGCCGCGGGCCGGGATCGAACGTCATCGCAACGCCCGCGCCCGCGAGCGGCACCAGGATGTCCGAGAACACGATCGCTGCATCCAGCGCGAAGCGCCGGAGCGGCTGGAGGCTGGCCTCGACCGCCAGCTCGGGCGTGCGGCACACCGTGAGGAAGTCGGCGCGCTCGCGCAGCGCGCGGTACTCGGGCAGGTAGCGCCCGGCCTGGCGCATGATCCAGAGCGGCGGGCGGTCCACCGGCTCGCGGCGGCAGGCTCTGAGGAAGCGATCGTTCACGCGCGCACCTCCGCGAGCGAAGCGCGCGCGGCGGAGATCGTGAGCGCGACCTCCTCTTCGCCGTGCGCGGCCGAGACGAACCCGCACTCGAATTGCGATGGGGGGAGCAGCACTCCGCGTTCAAGCATCCCCCGGAAGAAGGTGGCCCACGCACTCCGATCGGCGGTGTCGGCGTCGTCCCATGAGCGCACCCGGCGCGCGGTGAAGAACGGCGTCCACATCGAGCCCGCGCGCTGGAAGGCGAGCGGCACGCGATGCTCGGCCGCAGCGGCTGTGATCCCCGCCTCCAGCGCGGCGCCCCGCGCCTCGAGCCGCGCGTAGAGCTTGGGATCGGCGTCGAGCGCGTGGAGCACAGCCAGCCCAGCTGCGACCGCGAGCGGGTGAGCTGCGTAGGTGCCGCCCTGGTAAACCGGGCCGGACGGCGAGACCGAGGACATGAGGTCGGCCCGGCCGCCGTAGGCGGCGAGCGGCATGCCGCCGCCCAGCACCTTGCCGAGCGTGACGAGGTCGGGCACGACGCCGAACTTCGCCCCCGCCCCACCCGGGCCGAGGCGCAAGCCGGTGATGATCTCGTCGAGGATCAAGAGCGCGCCCTCACGGTCGCAACGCTCGCGCAGCCCGTCGAGGAAGCCCTGCTCCGGCGGCACGCAGCCCATGTTGCCAGCGACCGGCTCGACCACGATCGCCGCGATCCGCCCGCGCGCAGCTTCGAGCACGCGATCCACGTCGTCGAGATCGTTGTAGCGCGCCACGCAGGTGTCTCGCGCCACACCCTCCGTCACGCCCGGCGAGCTCGGCACGCCCCAGGTCGCGGCTCCCGAGCCGGCCTGGATCAGGAACGAGTCGGAATGCCCGTGATAGCAGCCGGCGAACTTGAGGATCGCGGGCCGGCCGGTGGCGGCGCGCGCGATGCGCACCGCCGTCATCGTCGCCTCGGTGCCGGTCGCGACCAGCCGCAGCGACTCGCAACCCGGCACGCGCGCGCTCACGCGCTCGCACAGCTCGATCTCGGC
>VBOS01000550.1 GCA_005893185.1 Candidatus Eiseniibacteriota bacterium | reverse complement strand
GCGCGCACAGGCGAGTGCACGCCGCCCGGCGTTACGCGCGCCGCGCGCGCGATCCAGGTCTGGTCGGCCAGCGCCGTGCCGGCCCGCGGAGGCGGGGCCGGTGCGCGGGCCCTGCTCATCGGATCGCCTCGGCGGATGCGCGTTCCGCCTCCGCCGCGATTCGCTCAGCCAGCGCCCGCGCGAAGTACGTGATCAGGAGATCGGCGCCGGCGCGCCGGAGACCGATCGCGGCCTCCCACATCGCGCGCGGCAGCTCGATCCAGCCGCGCTCGGCCGCCGCGTGCAGCATCGCGTACTCGCCCGAGACCTGGTAGGCGGCCACAGGCACAGCCACCTCCTCGCGCACAGCCCGCACCACGTCCAGGCACGGCATGCCGGGCTTGACGAT
>VBOS01000124.1 GCA_005893185.1 Candidatus Eiseniibacteriota bacterium | reverse complement strand
CCGCGACCGTGGTCGAGCCGGGCTTTCCGCTCGAAACCTGCGCCGCGAAGTTGCTGAGGTTGAGCTTGACCGCAGCGGAGGAGTCGAGCCGGTGCAGCTCGTCGAGCGTCAGCCCGACGCGCACCCGTCCGTCGAGCACGCCGATCGTGGCCGGAGTTGCGCCTGCCGCCACCACCTCGGACTCCAGCTCGGACGCGATCTCCACACCCTGCGGCTGCGGCAGCCCGTGCGTGACGAGCGTGGTCTCGAGCGCCACCACCGGGCGATGCTTCGCGAGCGCAGCTCGCACGAAGGAGGAGATCGCGAGGAGGTCGCTGTTCATCGCTCCGCCCGCGATCCCAGCCACTCGCGCAGCCGGCGCTCGGCCTCCTCGCGCGTGGCGGAGATCAGCCCGCGCGCGCCCCAGTCCTCGAGCGCGAAGCTGGCGGAGACGATCGCCTGGTCGAGCGCGCTCTCGAGCGGGCGCCCGGCCAGGATCGCTGCGAGGAACCCGCCCGCGAACGCATCGCCCGCTCCGGTCGGATCGCCTGTGAGCCTCGGCACAGGGGGCCACTCGATGAAGGCGCGCCCGCGCGCGTCGTAGAGGAGCCCGCCCTGGCGGCCGCGCTTGAATGCGATGAGGCGCAGCCGCCCGCCCGCGCCTGCGAGCGACCGCAGCGCGCCGCGCGGATCGAGCGAAGCCGCCGGCAGCAGCAGATCGTCCTCGCTCACGAACAGCGCGTCCACGCTCGCCAGCACCGGGCGCCAGGCTTCCAGGTTGTCCTCGCGGATCGGCTCGTGCGGATCGAGCGAGAGCGCGGTCTCCCGTCGCGGCGCGAGCGCGGCGATGAGCGCGGACTGGATCTCGAACGGCATCGGCGCGACGTGGATCGCGCGCGCTCCCAGGTGGCGAGCGGGAAGGTCAGCCGGCCGCGGCGAGACCTCCGCGTGCGACGGCCCGCCGATGCGATGGATCACGCGCCGGCCGCGCTCCTCGTAGAGCAGCCAGGTGCGCACCCCCGGGGCCTCGAGCACGCGCACGCCTTCGAGATCCACGCCGCGGGCCACCAGCGCGTCGAGCGCCGCGACCGGATAGTCTTCGCCCCGCACGCTCGCGAGCCCGACCGAAGCACCCCACAGGCTCGCGGCCAGCGCCGCGTAGAGCGCCGCTCCTCCTGCCTCGCCCATGCGCGTGCGCCCGTCCGCGTAGACGATGTCGTCCACGAGGAGATTGCCCGCGACCACGAGATCGAGACTCAACGACTCGGCTCCAGGTTCGCGAACGCGCTCGCCAGCGCCTTCACGCGCTCGGGGTCGAGCGGGCTCGACCAGCAGCCGTCGCGCTTCACCGCCGATCCCACGATGAAGCCGTCCGCCGCCGGGTAGCGCGCGATGTTCTCGGGCGTGACGCCCGAGCCCACCAGCACCGGAATGCCCACCGCGCCGGCCACGGCCGCGACCTCCGCCGGATCCGCTGCGCGGCCGGTCGCGACGCCGGTCACGATCACGCCGTCGGCGAGAAAGAACTCGGCGCCGCGCGCGGTCTCCACCAGGTCGAGATCGGCCGTGATCGCGTGCGCGGCGTGCTTCTTCTTGACGTCCGCGAAGATCGCGACGTGGCCGGCGCCGATCTCGCGCCGGTAGCGGAGCAAGGGCCCCGCGCTCGCCTGGAGCAGCCCTTCGTCTGCGACGTGCGCGTAGACGAACGCCTCGGCGCGGATGAACGACGCGCCGCACGCCAGGGCGACCGCCAGCGCCTCGCGATTCGCGGCCGCCAGCACCTGAACGCCGAGCGGCAGATCCACTTCGGAGCGCACGGCGCGGCCGATCGCGGCCATCGCAGCCACGGTCTCCGGTCCGGCCGCGCCCGCGAGGTAGGGGCGGTCGTGCATGTTCTCGATCATGAGCCCGTGGAGTCCGGCGTCGCGATAGACGCGGGCCTCGGCGAGCGTTCCCGCGATCAGCTCGTCCACGCTCGCGCGCTGCGCCGGGCTGCCCGGGAGCGCGCCGATGTGCAGCATCCCGATCAGCGCGCGGCGCGCGGAGAAGAGCGATGCGATCGAGTGGTCCGGCATGGCGCTGGAGACTGCCACAGCGCCGCCAAAAGCACACGGGTGAGGCCGCGCCTCGACGCGAGACTCACCCCTGGTCTTGCGCCACCACCGGCGCCGGCGGATCAGCGCCGGGGATCGGCTCGAGCGCGGTCTTCGTGCCGCCACAGGCTCCCGCGCGGCCACGAAGCGACCGGCGTCCATTCGCGGGGCGCCGGTAGCCGGCGCGGCGGGATCGTCGTGTACACGCCTTGAGCGCCGCGCCGGGCCGACTCGATCACGGAGCGAATGCGCGCGGGGCTGTCGCAGCTCAGGTGGATCGCAACGTCGGGGCGAAGCCGCATGGCCTGCTGGAGTGCCAAGAGCGTGGTCCCCCCTTCCCAGCACGACAGCACGTGCGCGCGCCGCGGCAGCGCCGCGAGCGCGCCGCGGCCGAATGCGTCCCAGCTCCGGTCGGGCGCGAACGGGTTCCAGTCCTTGGGCCACGCCTCCCACGCCGTGGCGCCCGAGGTTCGCGCGATCGGGGCGGGCGGCGCGGCGAATCGCACGCGTATCCATGGCGCCGCCGCCGCTGCGAGGCCCAGGACCAGCGCCACCGGCCACATCCGCCATCGCACGAGCGCGAGGACCCGCGCGAGCAGGAGGAAGAGGATCCACGTGCCTGGCAGGAAGAAGCTCGTGGCGGTCACGGGGTAGGCGGCGAAGAGGAAGAGGAACGTAAGGCAGGCGAGCCACGCGAGCAGCAGGACGTCGAACCGGCTGCGCTTGATGAGCGCGACGACGCCCCCGGCGATCGACGTGAGAAGGCCGATTCCCGGCAGATCGTTGAGCGCGAGGTTCCACGCCACGAGCCGGACGCGGGCGAGCGCGTCCTGGAACGGATGGAACCGACCGCCTTCGAGGTATTGTGCCGCCGAGAGCAGCAGCGTGGCGCGCCGCAGGCGCGTGCCGAACGCGTGGGACCAGGGGATGTAGCGCCCCGAATGCTCGTCGAACGTGAAGGCGATGTAGTTCAGGGGATTGCCCGGGGTGTCACGCCACAGGATGAGCAGGAGCGGCAGCAAACCCACCACGACCGCCGCCACCGCGATCACCATGTGATGCACCGGTGCGTGACCACGAACCACGTCGGCGAGCAGCATCGCCGCCACAACGACCTAGCGCAGGAACGAGTGGAACGCCGCGCCGCTCAACGCGAGCGTGAACGCGTAGACGTCGGCGCGCGTGCCGTGGTGCCAGAGCGAGTACGAAGCTGCGAACGCACACGTGGCAGCTGCGGCCGCGATGCGGCTGCCCGTGCAGCGAATGGCGATCGCGGCGAAGAAGCCAACTGCGACGGAGGCGGCGATCGCGGATGCGAAATTCGCGCGCCACGGCGCGGTCATGAACGGCAAGCGGTGCAGCGCCTCGAGCAGGAGCAGGTAGGACGGGTAGCCGGCATGGGCGATGCCGTGGCCCGCCGCCAGCGCCTGGAACTCGGCGACGTCCCAGTCGAGCACGAACGGCGAGCAGGTGGCGGCGTAGAGGACCAGGGCGGCAGCGGCCAGCCCCAGGGAGAGGAGGAGGGCCGGGCGCTCCACCGGCGCGCCGGGCCTCACGAACACCGTCTGCGTGCCGGATCCCATCGGGCGTGCGCGGCCGAAAGGCGCGCCGCTACTCCTTCCCCCACCACGAGTCCACGCGCGCGATCACATCGGGATGGTTCTCGATCGCGGCGGGATACCCGGTCTTCCACGTGGCATCGATGCCGAGCGGGCCGCGGCACGAAGCCCACGCTCCCCGGGTCTCGATCCCGGCCGGGATCACGTCGCGCGCGCAGTCGAAGCGCGTAAAGATGCCCCACAGGAGCAGCTCGTCGTCTTCGAGCGGGACGTCTGCGCTCACCGCCACCAGCAGCTTGACCGCCGCGTACTCGGGGCGGCGGACCAGTCGCTCGACCACGCGGCGGCCCTCCCCCTTCACCTGCACCACCAGCATGGCGCCCCAAGCGAACCGGTGCGCAAGGACCGTCTCCTCGGTCGCGCGCGGATCGGGCGGCGCCGCGGAAGGCGGCGCGGCGACGGCGGTTTCGCCCGGCTTGCTCTGCGCGTCGATCACCATCTTGCTCCCGAGGTTCATCGTGAACGATGTGAAGTCGAGCGTGTCGAGCGGCACGCCCGGGATCAGCAGGAAGTCCTCCGCCGGATCGAAGTGACGGGCGATGGCGCCGAACACCCCGGCGCGGTCGCGCGGGTTCACGTCCTCGTCCACGAGGACGATCACCTTGGTGAGCGAGAGCTGTCCCGTGCCCATCAGCCCGAGCGCGGTCTTGCGGGCCTCGCGGGCAAAGCGGTTCTCGACCGCGACCGCGAGCAGGTTGTGGAAGCCGGCCTCGAAGTACGCCCAGAGGTCGCGCACCTCGGGATGGATCACGCGCAGCACGCCCGTGAAGAACTCCTGCACCGCCTCGCCCATGAACTTGTCCTCCTGCGGAGGCTTGCCGACCACGCTCGCCTGATAGATCGGCCGGGCGCGGCGGCGAGTCAAGGCATTCAGGTGGAACACCGGGAAAGGCGCGGCGGCACGACGCCCTCGAGCACGAACTCGGCGTCGGCGGGCACGTCCATCGCGAGCGTGCGCGCGCGCGCGAGGCGCGTGGGCGCGCCGCGCAGGAAGCCCGCGAACGCCATCTCGTCGATGCCCTCGGGGAGCGGCGCGACCGCCGCGAGCAACGTGCACGGATCGGCGCCGATCGCGACTCCGACCTCGAGCGCCTGGTCGCGCCGCTCCGCGCGGTGATAGTGGAACCCGCCGCCCTTGCCGATCTGCCAGTGCATCCCCGCGGTGCGCGCATCGTAGATCTGCATGCGGTAGATGCCGAGGTTGCGCGCGCGCGTCTCCGGGTCCTGGGTGAGGACGAGCCCGAACGTGACGAAGCGCCCGCCGTCGCCGGGCCAGAGCTGAAGGTGCGGGAGCGAGGCGAGATCCGGGCTCGCCGTCACCTCCTGCGCGGGGCCGCCGCCTACCCGCTTGGGCCGCATCGCGAGCACGCGGGAAGCGCTCCCGCGCAGGCTCCACAGGTCGCCGAGCGCGCGCGGCGGGAAGGCGTGCAGCATCTCCTCCAGCTCCGCGCCCACCGCGGCCGGCGCGCGCCCGAGCGCCAGCTCGATCCGACGCCGCGCAGCGAGCACGTTGACCGCGAGCGGGAATTCCGCGCCGCGCACGTTCTCGAACAGCAGCGCCGGGCCATCGGCGCGCACCTCGCGGCTCGCGATCTCGCTGACCTCGCACGCCCAGTCCACCTCGCGTCGCACGCGCTTGAGATCGCCGCGGCGCTCCAGCTCCGCGACGAAGTCCGAGAGCGTGCGCACGCCCTTCATCGCGAGCCTCGCCCGGCGCGGCCGGGCAGGGGGGACCATCTTCGCGGCCGCTGCGATGGTCCCCCCTGCCCGGCCACGCAACGCTCCCCTCGAGCGCCCCTCACGCGTCTCCCAGCCTGCACTCCAGCTCCTCCTCGCGCCATCCGGGGCCACCCTCCTCGCCGAGCAGCGCCAACAGCTTGCCGGTGAAGCCGGCGACGAGATCCTCGAGCGACCGGGGATTGCGATACCACGGCGGGGAGACCGGCATGACGATCGCGCCGTCGCGCGAGAGCTTGAGCGCGTTCTCGAGGGCGATCGAGGAGAGCGGCGTCTCGCGCACGCACAGGATGAGGCGCATGCGCTCCTTGAGCGCGACCGCAGCTGCGCGCGCGATCAGCGTGTCAGCGATGCCGGCCGCGACCTTGGCGAGCGTCGAGACGCTGCACGGCACGATCACGCACGCGTCGTAGCGGTTGCTCCCGGAGGAGAACGGTGCAGCGAGATCGGCGTCGGAGAAGATCTTCTTCACGTGGGGCGCGAGATCCGAAGGCTTGAGCCCGGTCTCCGATCCTAGCACCTGCCGCGCCCAGTCGGAGAGCGCCAGGTACTTCTCGCCCGGGCAACGACGCACGAAGTCCACCGCGTAGGCCGCGCCGGAAGCGCCCGTCATCCCGATGAAGTAGCG
>VBOS01000123.1 GCA_005893185.1 Candidatus Eiseniibacteriota bacterium | reverse complement strand
CTTCCACCTCGAACGGGACCCAGCGCAGGAGGTTCTCGATGCCGGCCTCGGCTAGCACGTTGGAGACCGAGTAGCTCATCCCGAGGTTGGCCGAGACCGTGCGGTTGAACACGCCCTGGAACACCGAGAACACGTCGGTGGTGGCGCCGCCGATGTCCACGCCTACGACCGCCAGGCGATCGCGTTTCGCGACCTTCTCGATGATGATGCCGACCGCGCCCGGGGTGGGCATCACAGGCACAGGCGTCCAGCTCATGAGCTTCTTGTAGCCGGGCGCGTGCGCCATCACGTGCTCCATGAACAGCTCGTGGATCGCGTCGCGCGCGGGCTTCAGGTTCTCCTGCTCGAGCCTCGGCCGCAGATTGGGCACAACGGTGAGCGCCGTGCGCTCCGCCAGGCACTCGCGCACGATCGAGGCCGCTTCGCGGTTGCCGGCGTAGATCACGGGCAGCTCGTAGCCCGCGCCGAGGCGCGCCTTGGGCTCGGCTGCGCGCAGCAGCTCCGCCATCTCAGCCACGCGCTTCACGTCGCCGCCGTCGGTCCCGCCCGAGAGCAGGATCATGTCGGGGCGGAGCTGGCGCAGCCTGCGGATCTTCTCGTGCGGGCGCCGCCCGTCGTTTAAGGCGATCACGTCCATCACGATCGCGCCCGCGCCGAGGGCGGCGCGCTGGGCGCTCTCCCCTGTCATCTGCAGCACGAGGCCCGAGACCATCATCTGGAGCCCGCCGCCCGCGCTCGAGGTCGATACGAAGAGGTCCACGCCTTCCTCGCCGCGCTGCGGGGAGACGATGCGCTCGCCGTCCAGGATCTTCCGGCCGGCCAGCTCCTCGACCTCGCGCACCGCGTTGAGCACTCCGCGCGTCACGTCCTCGAACGGCGCCTCGACCGTGGTCGGCGCCTCGCCGCGCACGACCAGGCGGTAGCCTTCCGCGCCGCGCTCGATCAGGATCGCCTTGGTGGTGGTCGAGCCGCAGTCGGTGGCGAGAATGGAGCGGATGCTGCTCGGATCGAGCGCCATGCGAGCCGGGCGTCAGCGCGGCGGCTGCGACGGCTTCGACGCCAAGCTGCGAGCGCGGCGCTCGGCTCCCGCCGCCCGGCGCGCGCGCCGGGCCTCGTCGGCGCGGGCTTCGATCTTGGCGGCCAGCCCCTCCACCGTCTCGCGGCGTTCGATCAGCGCGGCCAGTCGCCGGTAGTCGGGCAGGCGAAAGAGGGCGCGGGCTGTGGGCTCGAAGAACACCATGGCCTGAGATGCCAGGAAGCCGAGCGGGCGAGCGCTCTCGAGCGCGAGGATCGCCGGGACCTCCATGTGCAGCTCGACCACGCGCGCCGCCAGCCGGTCGAGCAGAGCTTCGTCATCTGGCGTTAGACCCTGCGTCTTCGCGCCGGTCGCCATGAAGCCGTCGCCTCAGAGCCCGTGCGCGGCGAGACGCCTGCGCAACTCATCCAGGAACGCGGGTGCTGCGCCCGTCGGCACCGGGAGCCACAGCCCCCGCATGGAGGCGAGCAGACCTGCGCGAAACCCAGGCGTGACGAAGAGCCCGCGCCGGTCCAGGACCGCGCAGCGGATGAGGGTCCACGGTCGGCGCTCCCAGCCGAAGGCCAGGCGCCGCCCCACGCCGATCTCGTCCACGCGGCAGTGAGCGGGGAAGAACGTGGGATGAAGCGCTGCCGCGAGAGCCAGCGCCAGAGCAGCCACCGCCACCAGGAGAGCCGTGAGCAGGCCAGCCGTCGCATTCCCAATGGCTTGCCGCCAGGGATTGAAGGTCCACTCGAGGGGCGGATGGGCCCCAGGCAGTTGCGTCCCCGGGCTCATGGCCGGCCGATCGTCTGGCGCTCGGCGCTCCGGGCCGCGGCCACGCTTGCCTCCCGGCCCGGCACGCTCCAGCGCAGCTTCAGCTCACGCGCAGCTCGTGCTTCATCGAGCCGGCTGTTGGGCGTGGTCGTAGGCGCGTCCTGGAGGATCTTCGGGCTCTCGCGCGCCTCGCGGGCGATGCGCTCCATGGCGGCCGCGAAGTGGTCGAGCCGATCGAGCGTCTCGGTCTCGGTGGGCTCGATCATGAGCGCCTCCTCGACGATGAGCGGGAAGTAGACGGTGGGTGCGTGCACGCCGAAATCGAGCAGGCGCTTGGCGACGTCGAGCGTCTTCACGCCGTGCTTGCGCAAGCCCCGGCCCGAGAGCACGAACTCGTGCATGCAGTGCGCTTCGTGCGGGAGGTCGTAGCTCGCCATCAGGCGCCGCATCAGGTAGTTGGCGTTCAGGATCGCGGTGCGGCTCACGCGCGAGAGCCCTGACTCTCCATGCGTCAGGATGTAAGCCAGCGCTCGCGCCAGGATTCCGAAATTGCCGTAAAACGAATGCACCCTCCCCACCGATCTCGGCCGGTCGTGATCCCATCGCAGCCGATCGCCGTGCTCGGTGACGACCGGGACCGGCAGGAACGGCTCGAGGTGCGCGGCAACCGCCACCGGCCCCGCGCCCGGGCCGCCTCCGCCGTGCGGTGTGGAAAAGGTCTTGTGCACGTTGATGTGCATGAGGTCGAAGCCGAGATCGCCGGGGCGCGCCAGCCCGACCAGCGCGTTCAGGTTGGCGCCGTCGAGGTAGGCCTGGGCGCCCGCCTCGTGAGCGAGGCGCGTGACCTCGAGGATCTCGGGCTCGAACAGGCCGAGCGTGTTCGGTACCGTGAGCATGATGGCGGCGACGCTGTCGTCGAGCGCCGCGCGCAAGGCGTGGAGATCCACCGTGGCCTCCGAGCCGGAGGCGACGGTCACGGTCTCGTAGCCCACCAAGTGTACGCTCGCGGGGTTGGTGCCGTGCGCCGAGTCGGGCACCAGCACCTTGCGTCGCCGCTCGCCCTCGCCGCGCGCGCGGTGCCAGGCACGGATCATCATGAGCCCGACGGCCTCGCCCTGCGCGCCGGCTGCGGGCTGCGTCGTGACGGCCGCAAAGCCGGTGATCTCAGCCAGCGTGCGCGAGAGGTCGTGGATGATCCGGAGCGCCCCCTGGCTCGCGTCGTCACCCGCCAGCGGGTGCGCGAGCGCGATCCCCGGGAGCGACGCCAGCTCGTCGTTGATCTTTGGATTGTGCTTCATGGTGCACGAGCCGAGCGGGTAGAAGCCGCGGTCGATGTGGTGGTTCAAGACCGAAAGCTCGATGAAGTGCCGCACCACCTCGGGCTCGCTCACCTGCGGGAACTCGAGGGCGGTGCGCAGCCGCGCGCCGCGCAGCAGCTCGGCGAGCGGGCGCACCGGAACATCGCACGCCGGCAGAGCGGGGCCGCGATGACCTGGACCGCCCTGCTCGATCAGCAGTCGGCGCTCGAGGCTCATCCCTTCCCTCCCGCAGCGCGCAGCACATCGGCCCAGCGTTCGATCTCGGAAGCGCTCCGCTGCTCGGTGACCGCAACCAGCAGCCGGCGCCTCCACTCGGGGCGGAAGCGCCCGAGGTCCACTCCCGGCAGGATGCCGCGCTCGATCCCGGCACGCGCGATCGCAGCTGCGTCGGCCGGGCATTCCAGCACGAACTCGCGGAAGAACGGGCCGTCGTAGGGCAGGCGGTAGCCCGGGATCGCGGCCGCGAGCAGCGCGGCGTGGTGGGTCTTCTGGACGCACAGCTCGGCCACCTCGCGCATCCCCTCGCGACCCAGCAGGCCCATGTAGATCGTGGCGCGCAGCGCGAGAAGGCCCTGGTTGGTGCAGATGTTCGATGTCGCCTTCTCACGGCGGATGTGCTGCTCGCGCGTCTGGAGCGTGAGCACGAACCCGCGCCGCCCGTGGCGATCCACGGTCTCGGCCGCGAGGCGGCCCGGCATGCGCCGGACCAGGCTCGCACGGCACGCGAAGTAGCCGAGGAGCGGCCCGCCGAAGCTCGGCGAGTTCCCGAGGCACTGCCCTTCGCCCACCACGATGTCCGCTCCGGTCGCCCCCGGTGGCTCGAGCAGAGCCAGCGCGATCGGATCGCAGTGCGCGATCACCAGCGCTCCCGCATCGTGCGCCAGCTTGTGGAGCGTCTGCGGGCTCTCCAGCAGCCCGAAGAAGTTGGGATGCTGGTAGAGCACGCACGCTGTGTCGGGGCCGAGCGCAGCCTCGAGGTCCTCGGCTGCGACCTGGCCGCCGCGCTCGGCGACCAGCGTGAGATCGCGCCCGTCGAGGTAGGTCGTGAGCACCTGGAGCACGTGCGGGTGGATCGCGCCTGCCGCCACCACGCGCGCCCGTCCGGTCTGGGAGCGCGCCATGAGGGCGGCCTCGACCGCGGCGGTCGCCCCATCGTAGAGCGATGCGTTCGCGACGTCGCAGCCGGTGAGCTCGGCGATCAGGCTCTGGAACTCGAAGATCGCGGTGAGCGTGCCCTGCGCGACCTCGGGCTGGTAGGGGGTGTAGGCGGTCGCGAACTCGGAGCGCATCGCCAGCGCGTTGAGCGCCGACGGGATGTAGTGATCGTAGATCCCGCCGCCCAGGAACGACACCGCGCTCTCGGCTGCATTCGCCCGCGCGTTCCCGCCGAAGCGCCGCCTGAGCTCGATCTCGGAGAGCGGGCCATCGATGGCGAGCGGCTTCTGGAGCCGCGCCTGCTTCGGCACGGCTGCGAGCAACTCCTCGAAGGAGCCGACCCCGATCGCGCGCAGCATGCGCTGCTCTTCGCTGTCGGAGAGACCGACGAAGCTCACGCGTGCTGTTCCTCGAGCAGCTTTTCGTAGTCCCGGTTCGTGAGGAGCTGGTTGAACTCCGCCGTGTCCCGCGGCTTCAAGCGGATCATCCAGCCTTCGCCGTAGGGCTCCTGGTTCACGAGCGCGGGATTGCTGGAGAGCTCCTCGTTCACTGCGACCACCTCGCCGGAGATCGGAGCGTAGAGGTCGCTCACGGTCTTCACCGCCTCGACCACGCCGAAAGGCTTCGCAGCTTCGAACTTCTTCCCGATCGCGGGCAGCTCCACGAAGACCACGTCGCCGAGCTGCTCGGTCGCGTAGCTCGTGATGCCCACGGTGATCAGGCCGTTCTCCATGCGGGCCCATTCGTGCTCACGGGTGTAGCGCACGTCCGACGGATATCCCACGCTGCCTCCTTGCTACGCGCGGCGCGAGCCGCCCTTGTAGAACGGCCGGGGAGCGACGCGCGCAGCAAGCCGCGCCTCGCCGGCCCTGATCTCGAGCGCCGTGCCCGTCTGCGCGGACCCGGACTCCACGTATCCCATTCCGATCGGACGTTCGAGGCTCGGGCTGAAGGTCCCGCTGCTCACCCTGCCGAGCGCGCGTCCGCCGGCCTCGATCGGCATGTCGTGGCGCGGCACGCGGCGGCCCTCCAGCTCGAAGCCGACGAGCCGGCGCTTCAGACCGTGCTCCTTCTGGCGCAGCAGGGCGTCGCGTCCCACGAAGTCGCCCTTGCCGAACTTGACCGTCCAGCCGAGCCCGGCCTCGAGCGGCAGGCCCACCGGCTCGAGCCCGAGCCGGTTCCCCGCGCTCATCAGACCCTCCCAGACACGGGCCGCGTGGCGCGGCTCGAAGTACAGCTCGAAGCCGTCCTCGCCGGTGTAGCCGGTGCGGGAGATGACAGCTTCCACGCCACAGACCGGGCCGGTCATGAAACGGTAGTAGCCGAGATCGAGCGCCTCGTCGGGAACCAGCCCCTGCAGGATCTCGGGCGTCTTCGGGCCTTGCACGGCCAGCAGCGCCGTGCGGTCCGAGCGGTCCTCCAGCTCGACGTCGGCCGGGCAGTAATCCAGCAGCCACTCGAAGTCCTTGGGTGTGTTGCTGGCGTTCACCACCACCATGAAGTGGTCTTCGAAGCGGTAGACCAGCAGGTCGTCCACGATCCCGCCGTCCGGGCGACACATCGGCGAGTAGACCGCCTGCCCCGGCGCTGCGGAGGCCAGGTCGTTGGTCACCGCGTGGCTCAGGAACTCGAGCGCGCCCGGACCCTCGACGTGGAACTCGCCCATGTGGGAGATGTCGAACAGGCCGGCGCGCTCGCGCACGCACACGTGCTCGCGCACGTCGCCGGTGTAGCGCACAGGCATCTCGAAGCCCGCGAACTCCACGATCTTGGCGCCCAGCGCGCGGTGGAAGTCGTAGAACGGCGTGCGTTTTAGCGTGGCCGAAGGCTGCACAGGACTCTCCATGAGGGACGAAGCCGACCGAAGTTATCGGAGCCCCGGAGGGTGGTCAAGGCGAGCGGAGTGCGGTGCGCGCTCGACTGTGCCCGTCCATGAAGACGGGTTGTCAACCTGAGAGTTGTCGGCGGCCCGTCGCACCGTAACCGTCGCTCACCAGCCGTCTATTCGGGGTCAGCTTCTGCCCCAGGTTTCGCTGCGGAGGGCGGGGTCCCACACGGGGACACCCGTCGGCGTGGCCTGCGCCGGTCGTCGGGCCCAACGGCGCGGCGGCTCGGCACGACTGCGGAGACGCTGAGGCGTTCTCGAGGAGCAGCGGGTCGTTGCGCGGGCTCTACCCGCGGCCGGCGGTGCGAGCCCTCGGTCCCCGCCCAGAATTCACCGGGCCGAGACAAGGCCGGACCAGGCTCGGGTCGACAATCCCGTCATGGTCGACCCCGGCCGCTGGCCCAAGAGACTCACCCTCGGTCTGGCGCTGTGGGCGAGCCTTCCCGTGATCGAATGGTGCCCGTACACGTGGAAGGACTGCTGGCAGCCTTGCGCGATGGGCGTCGCCGGGCCGGCATGCGCT
>VBOS01000552.1 GCA_005893185.1 Candidatus Eiseniibacteriota bacterium | reverse complement strand
CCTCGAAAAGGGCATGGGCGCGATCCGCAAGTTCCTGCAGGGCGGCGTGGAGAAAGGGAAGCTCGCGGCCGCCGACATGGAGAAGACGCTCGCGAATCTCAAGGGAACCGTGCGGCTCGAGGATCTCGCGGACTGCGACCTGGTGGTCGAGGCCGCGGCCGAGAGCCTGAGCCTCAAGAAGGAGCTATTCGCCGAGCTGGATCGGACGTGCAAGCCGGAGGCGCTGCTGGCCTCGAACACCTCGAGCCTCTCGATCACCGAGCTGGCGACCGCGACCCGGCGGCCCGGGCGCTTCCTCGGCCTCCATTTCTTCAATCCCGTTCCGCTGATGAAGCTGGTCGAAGTGGTGAAGACGCTCGAGACGACGGCCGAAACCCTGAACAATGCGAGCGCCTGGTGCCACGCCATCGGCAAGACCGTGGTCACGGTTGGCGACTCGACGGGCTTCGTCGTGAACCGCCTGCTCGTGCCCTACATGCTGGATGCGATCCGGGCCTACGAGCAGGGCCTCGCGAGCCGCGACGACATCGACAACGCCATGAAGCTCGGCTGCGGCTACCCGATGGGGCCGCTGCTGCTCGGAGACTACGTGGGACTCGACACGACGCACTCGATCGCGCAGATCATGTTCGAGGAGTTCAAGGAGCCGCGCTTCGCAGCACCCCCCCTGCTCAAGCGAATGGTGCTGGCCGGGCGTAACGGGCGCAAGAGCGGCCGCGGCTTCTACGACTGGAGCACGAACCCGCCGTCATGAGCACGCAAGCGCTGGACGACCGGTCGCTCGCCGTGCTGGGCGCGGGCAGGCTTGGCGAGACGCTGATCCGCGGACTGCTGGACGCGGGAGCTCTGCAGGCCGGTCGCGTCACCGTGACCGCCGGACATCCCGAGCGCGTGGCGAAGCTCAGCAGCGACCTCGGCGTCCGCGGGTCCGCGAGCAACCTCGAGGCGACGATCGGCGCCGATCTCGTGCTGCTGGCGGTGAAGCCGCAGCAGGTCGCGAGCGTGCTGGCCGAGATCGGCGGGGAATTGAAGCCATCGCAGATCCTCATCTCGGTCGCGGCTTCTGTGAGCACGGCATTCATCGAGAAGCACTTGGAGCAAGCGGTCCCGGTGATCCGCGCGATGCCCAACACGCCGGTTCTGCTCAAGAAGGGCATGACCGCCGTTTCTCCTGGCACGCATGCTCGTTTCAATCATCTGGAGATCGCACGCTCGATCTTCCTCTCCGTGGGGCGCACCGTCACGTTGGACGAGAAGCACATGGACGCCGTGACCGGGCTCTCGGCCAGCGGGCCGGCGTACATCTACATCGTGATCGAGGCGCTGGCCGAGGCGGGCGTCAAGGTCGGGCTGCCGCGCGATGTCGCGACCCAGCTCGCGGCCCAGACCGTGCTCGGCTCGGGCGCCATGGTGCTCGAGACCGGCGAGCACCCGGCCAAGCTCAAGGATCTGGTCACGACGCCCGCGGGCTGTACGATCGACGGCATCCTCGAGCTGGAAGACGGCGGTCTGCGCGTCACGCTGATCAAGGCGGTGGTGCGCGCGACCCAGCGTGCCCGGGAGCTGCTCGAGAGCTGAGCGGCACGTGATCGCGCTCGCGCGGAATCGCATGTGATCGCCGCTCCGCCCGATCGCACGCGCCCTCTGTGATCGCCGATCCCGCGCGCCGCGGCCAGGCGCTCGCCGAGTTCTACCGGACGGTGGCGCCGCGGCTCTTTCGCGACCTGGAGGAGTCGGGCGCGCTGCCAGCCGGCACGGACTCGGCTGCGAGCGAGCGCGCGCGCGAGGAGTGGGAGTGCTTCGCGCTCTACGCCTGCGTGCGCGCCCTGGTCGCTGCTGGCGGGTTCAACCGCGAAACCGGCGCAGCCATCGAGGCCCTGCACGAGAGCGCGCTCGGCGCGCCGGGGGCGCTCACGTCGGAGCGGGCGCCGCGTCCGTCCGAGCGCCGCGCTCGCGTCGCGGAGCGTTATGCCGAGTACGGCGCGATCGGCCAGGAAGGCGGGGCGGCGGGCGCGGCCACGGTGACTCGGCGGCTGGGCGAGGCGGCGGCCCGCCACATGGCGGCGCCCGAGCGTGCGCACGAATCGCTCGCGGAGATCGCAGGGACGCTGCACGAGCAGCTGGTCGAGGGCGCGACGGAGGCGGTGCGCATCGCCGAGTGATGCGTGCCGCGCGGCAGCCCGGACTTCTGGGAGGATCTACATCCCGCTCGGGAGGAGCCTGCTGCTGATTCTGCTCTCGAGTCTGATCTTCCACAGGAAGCAGCGCGCGAACTCATGTTCCACTTGAAGTCGGCGCCGCCCTTGGGCCCGTTGCTCGAGGCGGTGAACCGCCTGGAGAGCGCGGGGCTGGTCGTCGCGCTCGGCGGCAGCGGGTTGCTCGGAGCGCTCGGTCTCGCCGAGGAGGCGCACGACTGGGATCTCACGGCCGATGCCGCGCCGGGCGATGTGGCGGCGCAACTCGCGGGAGTCGAGATCGAGCGGATCGGCTCTTCGGGCATCCACGCCGATCACAAGGTCCGGCTCGCGGGCGGCGCGGTGGAGATCATCTGCGGCTTCGCGATCCGCTCGGGGGAGAGCGTCGTGCGCATCCCCACCATCGTGACCGCGCGCAGGGACGGGATCCCGCTCGGCAGCCCCGAGGCGTGGGCGGTGGCCTACGCGCTGCTCGGGCGCGATGGGAAGCTCGAGCGACTGATGCGATGGCTGGCTGCGCGCGGCGCCGATCCCGGCGTCATCGCGAGGCTGCGCGTCGAGCCGCTGCCGCCGGCGCTCGCGGCCCGGCTCGAATCGCTGCCGCGAGCATCCGAGCGCGGAGCGCGACCCGGCTAGCGGTCGCTGGCCTCCCCCGCGATCGCGCGCAGCTTCGCCTCGTCGAACTGGTAGACGTACCAGCCGCCTTCGTCGAGCCTCGCGCCCAGCGACTCGTAGAAGCCGATCGCCGGCTGGTTCCACTCGAGCACCGCCCACGACAGCCGCCAGCAGCCGCTGCGCTTCGCCTCGGCCGCGACGGCGTGCAGCAGCGCGCGGCCGACTCCGCCTCCGCGACGGCCCGGCTCCACGAAGAGATCCTCGAGCCACATCATGGGCTGGGCGCGGAACGAGGAATAGATGAGGTAGTACATCGCGTAGCCGATCAGGGACCCGCCCTCATCTGCGACGAGGCAGTCCACGATCTTCCGCGGGCCGAACAGGTGCCGGGCGAGCCGCTGCGCCGAGCCGGTCACGCGGTCCTCGAGCTTCTCGTAGACCGCGAGCCCCTGAAGGAGCTCCCACACGCGCTTCGTGTCCCTCGGCTTCGCGGCTCGGATCACGAGCTTGCCGGGCGCCTCGACCGTGCCGACCGCACGCGCGCGCCTTGCGCGCGGCGCGCGGCGCTCCTTCTTGGCGGGCCGGCGGGCCCTCCGTTTCACGTTCATGTCGCCTACTCTCCGATCACTTTGACCAGCACGCGCTTCTTGCGGCGGCCGTCGAACTCGCCGTAGAAGACTTGCTCCCACGGCCCGAAATCGAGCCTGCCCTTCGTCACCGCCACCACCACCTCGCGTCCCATGACCTGGCGCTTGAGGTGGGCGTCTGCGTTGTCCTCGCCCGTGTCGTTGTGGCGGTAGTGCGACGCTGGCGCGTGCGGCGCGAGCCGCTCGAGCCACGCCTCGTAGTCGTGGTGGAGCCCGCCCTCGTCGTCGTTGATGAACCCGCTGGCCGTGATGTGCATCGCGTTCACGAGCACCATCCCCTCCTGGACGCCGCTCTCGCGCACCACGCGCTCGACGTCCGACGTGATGTTCACGAAGCCCCGGCGCGCGGGGACGTTCATGACCAGGTAGTCGGTGCGGGATTTCATCGAGGGCTCGACCTCCGGCGTTCTCGA
>VBOS01000549.1 GCA_005893185.1 Candidatus Eiseniibacteriota bacterium | reverse complement strand
CGGGCGCATGGCGGCGATCGCGAGCAGCGTGAGCAAGGTGAAGCTCGTCACGCTGATCGAGCCCAGGAACCATTCTGTGATGCGGTTCGACCGCGGAACCTGGAGCGCCGGCGAGCCGATGCCGAAGATCTGGTAGAGCGCTTCCGCGACCGCGTGCCCAAACGAGGCCTCGTGCCTGCCGAATCGCCCCTCCAGGATCCAGCAGCCGATCACGGCGTACACCGCGAGCCCGAGCGCCATCCACAGCGCGCGCGAACGCAGGGCCGCTCCCGTGAGCTGGCGGCTCTTGACCGGGAAGGCGCCGGCGCTGATGCCGAGGAGGAACATGAGCACAGCGGCCAGCGTCGCCTCCTCGAAATCGAACGCCTTGAGAAGGTTGAACGGAATCGAGACCGCGCACAGAAAGAGCGCGGCGACGAACGCACGGCGCTTGCCGCGCCGCAGGCCCCACGCCGTCACGAGCAGGAGCGCGCCCGCGAGCAGCGTGAACGTGCGGCTCGTGTCCAGCATTTCGGTGGGAAGGATCTGGCGAATCGCGCGCAGGCGCTCAGGCAAGCGCGAGAGGAGCGCGGAGAGCAGATCCACGACGCCCATCGCGGCCACGGCGAGCGCGAGCAGCGTACGAACCACGGCGGTCTTCATCGGCGGCAGAAGACGGTAGCACAGCGCCGCATTGACCGCCCCGCGGGGCTCCTCGATACTCGATCGGCTCGCGCGGATCGGGCGCGCCCGGATCACGGAGGCTCTTAGGATTGCGAATCGTCTGGCGGGCGGCACGGCTCGCCGCCACGCTGCTGGTCGCCGGGGCCGTGGTGGCTCGAAGCACGGGCGGCGCCCCCGCCCCGAGCGCTTCCCCCGCGCAGAAGTCCGCCTCGGCATCCGCCGCGAAGACGCCCGGCGCGCCCGTCGGGAAAGCGCCCGGCGCACCCGCCGCGAATGCGGCGGACGCGCCGTCCGGGCCCTCGCTGCTCGTGCCGGCGAACGCCGACACGCTCCCGCCCGAGTCCCCGGCGGCCCCGTTCCTGGTGCCGGGGCGGCCGATTGCGATCGACACGACCCAGACGCGCCAGGGACGCGCGCGCGCCTACGTCGCGCTCGCTCAGCAGCTGGAGCGGCGCGGCCAGGTCTCGACCGCGCTCGCAGCTTACAACTCCGCGCTCGTGCTCGACACCACGCTCACCGGCGTGGCCTTCCACATGGGGCGCATCTACCAGAGCGCCGGAGATCCGGAGCGCGCGGCGCGCGCGTTCGCGGCCGAGATCAGGCGCGACCCCAGGAACGCCGCCGCCGCCATCGAGCTCGGCATTTCGCTCGCGCAGATGGGGCGCGAGACGGACGCGATCGCCCGCCTCGAGGCGCTCACGAAGCGCCTCCCGAACGACGACCAGGCGTGGTCGGCGCTGGGCTTCGCCTACCACGCCGCCGGCCGCACGCGCGACGCCGAGAGCGCGATGCGGCGCGCGCTCGAGATTCCGCCCGCGCGCGCCTCCGAGCACCGCGACCTTGGCGCGCTCCTCGCCGCCCAGGGGCGCGATCGCGAGGCCCGCGCCGAGTTCGAGCGCGCGATGGCGATGGATCCCAAGGACGCTGCGACGTGGATCAACCTCGGCAACCTGGAGCACCGCGCCGGGCGCCACGACCAGGCGCTGGAAGCGTATCGCGGGGCCGAGGCGCGCGATTCGAGCCAGGTGCTCGCGCTCCAGGGGCAGGTGCAATCGCTCGCGGCGCTCCACCGGCCGCGCGATGCCGAGGCGGTCTACCGGCGCTGGATCGGGCGCAGGCCCGCCGATTTCGGCGTGCGGCTCGAGGCGATCCATTACTTCGTCTCCGAGGGGCGGAGCGACGCGGCGCTCGAGATCGCGCGCGGCGCGGTGCGGATCGCTCCCAACTCCAGCGACGCCTACCTCATGCTCGGCGTCGCGCTCGACGCCGCCGGCGACAAACGCGGCGCCCTCGCCGCGCTGCGGCGCGCCGAGGGGCTCGCCACGGACGAGGCCGGCCAGGTGCGCGCACGGCAGCTCGTGGCGACGCTGCGCGCGGGCGCGCCCGACTCGCTGCGCGCGATGTTCGCGGCGGATAGCGTCGAGCACGAGCAGAGGCGGTAGGGACGTGGCTCGCCGCACTCGCATTGCCCGCGCCCATCCCATCGAGTACGGTTCCTCGACTGCGCATTCCGCACCCACCCGAGAGCCCAAGACAGCGCCATGACCATTGCCGCGCACACGCTCTACCTCGCCGCCCCGCGCGGCTTTTGCGCGGGGGTGGACCGCGCGATCGACATCGTGGACATGGCGCTCCAGGTCTACGGCGCGCCGATCTACGTGCGCCACGAGATCGTCCACAACCGCCACGTGGTGGACGCGCTGCGCGCCAAGGGCGCGATCTTCACCGACGACCTCGCCGACGTCCCGCGCGGCGCGGTCGTGATCTTCTCCGCGCACGGGGTTTCGCCCGGTGTGCGGGCGGAGGCGGCCGCGCGCGGCCTCAAGGCGCTCGATGCCACCTGCCCGCTCGTCACCAAGGTGCACCTCGAGGCGCTGCGCTACGCGCGCGACGGGTTCACGATCGTCCTGATCGGCCACCGCAACCACGTCGAGGTGCAGGGCACGATGGGCGAGGCACCGGACTCCACGGTGGTCGTCGAAACGGCCGCCGACGTGGAAGCACTCACGCTCGAGGATCCGAGCCGCGTGGCCTACATCTCGCAGACCACGCTCTCGGTGGACGACGTGCGCGCGATCGTCGAAGCGCTCAAGCGCAAGTTCCCGGCGATCCGCGAGCCGGCCAAGGCCGACATCTGCTACGCGACGCAGAACCGCCAGGACGCGGTGAAGGAGCTGAGCCGGCGCTGCAAGGTGATCCTGGTGGTCGGCGCGCCGACCAGCAGCAACGCGAATCGGCTGGTCGAGGTGGCGGCGCAGCACGGCGCGCGTGCCTACCTGATCGAGGCGGCCGAGGACATCCGTCGCGAGTGGATCGTGGGCGACGTCGGAATCACGGCCGGCGCCTCGACCCCCGAGGACGTGGTGCAGGCGTGCGTCGCGCGCGTCCGCGCGCTCGGCAACTATCGCGTCGAGGAGTTCCGTCTGGTGGAGGAGCGCGTGATGTTCCCGCTGCCGGGCGAGTTGCTGGCCGGGGCCAAGGCCAAGGGCGTTGCGTTCGCAGCCGGCAACGAGCGCGCGGCGGCGCGCGCCTCCGCCGAGCCCGGCGTGCGGCAGCCCGGCGCGGCGCGGGCGCCGCGGGCGGGCTCGGGCGCCGGGCCCGCGCAGCCGGCGGCGGAGCCCGCGGCCGAGTTCCGCATCCGCCACCATTAGCCTGAGCGGCCGACGATGCTGACATCTTACGCGCTGCTCGCGCCCGTCCTGCCAACGCTGCTCGTGGACGAGCATCGCCGCCACTACACGCCGATGCTGACCGCGCTCGCCGAGGCCTCGAAGCGCTTTGTCGCGGAGACGCCCGCCGCGGTCGTGGTGCTGAGCGCGCGCTGGAACGCGCCGGGACCGTTTCGCGTGGACGCCGGGCGCCGCCACGACACGATCACGGACTACGCCGATCTCGGCGTCGAGGTGCGTCACGACTGCCCGGGAAACCCGGCGCTGGCGCGCGCCCTGGTCGAGGCCGGCCTGCGCGACGGCGTGCACGTGGCGGCGGCAACGCGCGGGGTGGACAGCGGCGTCACGGTGCCGATGCACTTCCTCACGCCGCGCCCGCGCCTGCCGGTGGTTCCGCTCTCGCTGCCGCCGCGCACCGCCGCCGAGTGCCGCGCGTGGGGAGGCTCGATCCGCGCGGCGCTCGCAGCCTGGCCGGAGCGCGCAGCGTTCGTGGTGGGCGGGGCGCTGTCCCGCAACGAGCACGCTTGGAACCTCAAGCGCGATGTGCCGGAGGCGCGTGCGTTCGACGAGTGGGCGCTCGCCTCACTCCAGCGCGGCGCGTGGAGCGAGCTGTCCGGGCGCGACCCCGCACTCGCCGAGAAGGCGCAGCCGGAAGCCGGCCTGCTCCACCTCGAGGTGCTGCGCGGGTTCCTGGGGGACGACGTGCAGGGCACGCTCCTCTGCTACGAATCGGGGCCGGGCGTCGGCACCGCGCTCATGGAATTCGTGCCGGCTCCGCCGCCGGCGGCCGAGCGCGCAGCTGCCGGCGGGGCGACGTAGCCGGGCTGCATCGGAGCGCGAGCGGCGCGTGCGCGTCCTGTTCGTCAACGCATTTCACTACCTGCGCGGCGGCGTCGAGCGCACCTGCCTCGACGAGTCGCGCTGGCTCGCAGCTGCGGGGCACGAGGTCGCGCACTTCGCGATCCGCGACTCACGCAACCTTCCGAGCCCGACCGCCGAGTTCTTCGCGCCGCCCGCCGATTTCGGGGAGGACGCGCCGCCTGTGCGCCAGCTCGGGCAGCTCCCTCGCGCGCTGTGGTCGCGACCGGCGGCGGCGGCGATGGAGCGGCTGCTCGCGGCGTTCAAGCCCGAGATCGCCCACGTCCACGCGCCGAGCCGCTACCTCACGCCCTCGGTGCTGCGCCCGCTCGAGCGCGCGCACGTGCCGGTGGTGATGACCCTCCACGACTACAAACCGTGGTGCACGAATCGGATTCTCTTCGCCCACGGCGCGCCGTGCGAGCGCTGCCGCGGCGGCGCGCACTGGCACGCGCTCGCGACCGGATGCGTGCAGGGCTCGCGCGCGAAGAGCGCGATCGGGATGGCGGAGGCCTACCTCCACGATCGGATCGGCGCCTACCGCGCGGTGCGGCGCTGGATCGCGCCCTCGCGCTTCGTCGCGGAGAAGACGGTTTCGCTCGGGCTCGAGCACGCGAAGGTGCGCGTGCTCGCGCACGGCGTGGAGCGGGTGGCGCCCGGGGCCGCGCCCGGCGCGATGCCCGAGGGGCGCTTCGTCCTGTTCGCGGGGCGGCTCACCGTGGACAAGGGCGTGCAGCTCCTGCCCGCGATCGCCGCGAGGATCGCGCCCACGCCGATCGTCGTCGCCGGCGACGGGCCGCTCTCATCGTGGCTCGCGCGCGAGGGCGGCCCGGGGGTGCGTCAGCTCGGGCATCTCGCGGACGAGACGCTGGCGGCCGTGATGCGCCGCGCGGGCGCCGTGATCGTGCCCAGCCTCTTCTACGAGACCTTCGGCTATGCCGTCGCCGAGCCGATGGCCGACGGACGTCCGGTCGTGGCCGCGCGGATCGGCGCGCTGCCCGAGCTGGTCGAGCACGAAGCCACCGGCCTGCTCGCCGAGCCCGGTGACGCGGAAGGCTTCGCCGTGCTCACGCAGCGCGCGCTCGACGACCCGGCCGCCGCGCGCTGGACCGACGAGGCGCGCCGTCGCGTCGGTCGCATCGCCGATCCGCGCGCCCACGTCGCGGGGCTGCTCGCGATCTACCGCGAGG
>VBOS01000116.1 GCA_005893185.1 Candidatus Eiseniibacteriota bacterium | reverse complement strand
CCACTACGCGAATGCCGGCGGCGCCCGCTTCTGTGGCGAGTGTGGCGCAAGCCTGACCCGCGACGTGACGTGCTCCAGCTGCGGCCACGCGAATCCGGCTGGTCAGACGTTCTGCAACGGATGCGGCGGTCGTCTGGACGAGTCCGCACGTTCGGCAGCGCGTGATCGGCGGGCCTACACCCCGAAGCACCTGGCCGAGAAGATCCTCACCTCGCGCACCGCCCTCGAAGGCGAACGCAAGCAGGTGACCGTGCTCTTCGCCGACGTGAAGGGATCGATGGATCTCGCCGAGCAGCTCGACCCCGAGGCGTGGCACAAGGTCATGGACCGCTTCTTCGCGATCCTCGCCGAGGGCGTGCATCGCTTCGAGGGCACGGTGAACCAGTACACCGGCGACGGCATCATGGCGCTGTTCGGCGCCCCGGTCGCGCACGAGGACCACGCCCGCCGGGCCTGCTACGCGGCGCTGCACCTCGCCGACGAGCTCCGCCGCTATGCCACCGAGCTGCGCCTCCGCCAGGCACTCAGCTTCTCGGTCCGCATGGGGCTCAACTCCGGCGAGGTCGTGGTGGGAAAGATCGGCGACGATCTCCGGATGGACTACACCGCGCTCGGCCACACGGTGGGGCTCGCGGCGAGGATGGAGCAGCTCGCGGAGCCCGGCAAGGTGTTTCTGACCGACTACACGGCGAGGCTCGTCGCCGGCTTCTTCACGCTGCGCGACCTGGGAGAGTCGGCGGTCAAGGGCGTAGCGGCTCCGCTCCGCGTCTACGAGCTCGAGGGCGTCGGCGCGCTGCGCACGCGTCTCGACGTCGCCCGGGCGCGCGGCTTCTCCCGGTTCGTCGGCAGGACAGAGGAGATGGCGAGCCTCGAGGCGGCGCTCGGGCGGGCCGTCGCAGGGACCGGGCAGGTCATCGGCGTGGTCGCCGAGGCCGGGGTCGGGAAGAGCCGGCTCTGCCACGAGTTCACCGAGCACGCTCGCGCGCAGGGCATCGCGGTTTACGACGCCCACTGCGTCGCGCACGGGAAGATGATCCCCTTCCTTCCGATCCTCGAGCTGCTGCGCGGGTACTTCGGCATCACCGACCAGGACGGCGACGAGGCGGCCCGACGGAAGGTTGCAGGCACCCTGCTCCTGCTCGATCGGGAGCTGACCGACGGGTTGCCCCTGCTGCTCGACTTCCTCGGCGTTCCGGATGCCGAGCGGCCGGTGCCCCGCATGGATCCGGAGGCCCGCCAGCGGCAGCTCTTCGAGCTGATCAGGCGGCTGGTGCACGCCCGCAGCCGGCGAGAGCCGGCGGTCCTGCTCATCGACGACCTGCACTGGATCGACGGCGCGAGCGAGGGGTTCGTCGAGACCATCATCGAGGCGCTGTCGGGCACACGCACGCTCTTCCTGGTGAACTTCCGGCCGGAGTACCACGCGGGCTGGACGCAGAAGTCCTACTACCAGCAGCTCCCCCTCCTGCCGCTCGGGCCCGAGGCGATCGCCGAGCTGTTGGCCGCGCTGCTCGGCACCGACCCGTCGCTCGCCGGGCTGGTCGAGCGCGTGCGCGAGCGCACCCGCGGAAACCCCTTCTTCATCGAGGAGGTCGTCCAGTCGCTGCTGGAGGCTGGAACCCTCGAGGGAACCAAGGGCTCGTACCGCCTGGCGCGGCCGGTGGCAGAGGTTGCCATCCCGGCAACGGTGCAGGCGGTGCTCGCCGCGCGCATCGATCGCCTCCCGGAGCGTGAGAAGCAGATCCTGCAGACAGCGGCGGTGATCGGGAAGGAGTTCTCCGAGCCCATCTTGCAAGCGGTGGTTGACCTGCCCCCTTCCGAGCTCGCGGCCGCGCTCCGCGCGCTCGTGGCGGCCGAGTTCCTGTATGAGGCCGCGCTCTTCCCGCAGGCCGAGTACACGTTCAGGCATCCCCTGACGCAGGAGGTGGCGGACCGCTCGCAGCTCGCCGAGCGCCGGGCGCGCGTGCACGCCGCGGTCGCGCGGGCGATCGCCGCGCAGTACCCCGAGCGGCTCGACGAACGGGCGGCGCTACCAGCGACCCGACCCAGGCGCTGCGGCACTGGCGCAAGGTGCGCGAGCTCGCCGACGCACTGCCCGAATCGGGGGAGACCGTGACGCTCGGCCTCGCGGCGAGGAGCTTCTCGCTGATCTACGGCTGGCGTCTCGGAATCTCGCACGAGGAGGCGGAGGTCGTGTTCAGCGAGGCGGAGCGGATGGCCTCGAAGGCCGGGGACATCGGCTCGCGAGCGATCCTGCTCTCGGCCTATGGAATCGTCAGAGGGCTGAACGAAGGCGACGTGCGCGAGTACGCCAGGCTCGCCCGCCAGGCATTCGCGCTCGCCGAGGAGTCCGGCGACCCGGCCATCTGCGTCGGCGCCGCGCCCACCGCCTACGGCCTCTTCTGCACCGGCGAGTACCGCGAGGGCGTGTCGATCTACGATCGCGCGATCGAGCTGGCGGACGGCGATGTCACCGTGGGGGCCGGCATCCTGTTCGCCTGCCCCTACGCGTTGTGCCACGCGCTCAAGGGGATACACCTCCTCGAACTGGAGGAGGCACGTCGCCTGCTCGAGCAAGGGAGGAAGATCGCCCGCGAGCAGGGGGACATCGAGCAGGTCGGTTGGAGCCACATGTGGTCCAGCTGGCTCGCCTACTTCCAGGGAGAGCCCGAGGCCGCGCTCGCCCACGCCCAGCAGGCGCTCGAGATCGCGGAGCGGATCGGGGGCTCGTTCTTGCGCGCCATGGCATGGTTCCACATCGGCTTGGCGGAGCGGATGCGGGGCGAATGGCAGCGGGCGATCGAGGCGCTCGAACGCTCTCTGGCGATCGCGAGGGAGCGTCGCCACGCCGAGCACGACGCTTGGCGCCTCGCGCTGCTCGGTGAGTCGTACCTCGGCCTCGGCGATCTGGAGCGGGCGCGCGCCCTGGTCGCCGAGGGGGTCGAGATCGCGCAGACGCGCGGGCACCGTTCCGGTGAGACACATGCGAGCCTGGCGCTGGCGCGGGTCCTGCTCGGCTCGGCCGGCCCCGCCGCGCGTGCGGAAATCGAGGCGGCGCTCGCACGGGCGCTCGAGCTGAC
>VBOS01000545.1 GCA_005893185.1 Candidatus Eiseniibacteriota bacterium | reverse complement strand
GATGAAAGCCCGGGATGATCAGGGAATTGAGCCCCTGCGACGATATGAAGCGGGCGTGGCCGAGATTGATGTCCAGCGGCAGGTCGGGGTAGCCATCGCCGTTCGCGTCTGCGAACGCCGGCCCCAGCGTCCCCGTAGGGAAGGGCGTCAGCCCAGCACTCGTCAGCATGAAACGCGGCCGCTCGTCGTTGACGATCGTGCAGATCCCGATGCTGTCGGCGAAAATCGCTCCCGGCGGCGGATTCGAGAGCCGGACGGCGAAGCGCTCGTTGCCCTCCACCACCGTGTCGCCGATGACCGGCACGACGATGGTGTAGGAGATGTCGGTGGCGTCGAGCTCGAGGTTGCCGCTCACCGGGACGTAGTCGCTGTCCGCCTCCGCTGTGCGGTCTTCGGTCGCGAAGTTCAGGGTTCCACCCGGCGATTCGAGCGGGTCCGAGAGCCGCACGGTAAACGTCGCGGCTTTGGTGCCGGCATCGCCTTCGAGGACGCGAATGGAGTCGATCGAGATGTAGACCCTTGTGGTGCCGGTCGAGTCGGGCCACTGGATGACGTCCAGCCTCCCGGGCACGCGGCCGGCGCCGATGGCGGAGCCCGCGCCGCTCGCGGGCCGGATGCCGGGCCTAGCGGCCGCCCCCATCAGCGCGAGTGCGGCCAGGGGAAGAAGCGCAGCTGCGCCGGCAGCCCTCCGTGCGGGGCGGTGGTTGAGGAAAGCGACCGTCACATGCTGCGACCGGTTTGGGAGCGTCGGCCATCTGCGACCACTCCGGAATTGCAGCCACCGGAATGCCCGCTCGGCGGCAATGCCTGCCCGCGCCGGCCATCTGGTCCATCGCTTGGACATCGCATCGTTCGGGCTTGGAGCTGGCCGGACGGCACCATCGCGCGCCCGGGCTGGCGATCGGCCACGAGATCCCATGTAGAGACGAGCAACGCTCGCCCCGGCGCGCAGGAGAGATTCGTAGACGCTGTTGCAATCTGGATGCCGGGCCCTCGGGAGCTGCGGAACGGCGTCCGATGCGGTCGCGACACGCGTTTGGCGCGGGGGTGGGAGTTGCCGAGAGGAGACAGCGGTGCAGAAAGCCGGGAGTTCTCCCCCAATCCGCACGAGGGAATCAGGGATTCGACCCGCGGGCAATGGTTCACCACGCCCGCATCCGTCCCTGTGCGCCGGGCCTCGACACGGCCGTGGGCCGCGCGAATGGAACGGCATGGATCCAAGCTATGGGTCTTGCTCGATGTGGACGCCCGGCGGGCGCCGAATACAGCCTGCTAGAAGTGTTCTCCTGTGGTCGCGGCGGCCGGTGCGCGCTGCACGCGATCGGCGGCAGGGTCCATGGGGACATTCGAGCGCATGAGAACCATCGACGCTAGGGGAGTCCCGCCATAGGGGTCAAGGGGGTTCGTGAGGCCCGTGCCCTTCAAGGAGGAGGACCTCTGGAACGGTGCCACGCGGCGATCGACTCGCTGCCCCTCGGCCTTTGTCGCCGAGATCGTGGAGAGCCAGCTTCCGCTCAGCCCGTTAACACGAACGCCAGCGACGCGAGCCCGATGAGCGCGGCGGCCAGCAGCGAGAGGTCGCGAAGGCCGAGCGTCACACCGCGGCGACTCATCGCTACGGCGGCGAACGCGAGCGACAGCACGTGCGCCCCGGCGTAGGCACAGGGCAGGCTCATCGCCCCGGCTCCCAGCGCGCGCGCGGCGGCATAGGTCAGCGGCATCGCGACGGTACCAGCCACCCCGATCGGGAACCACAGCCGCACGCCGCCCAAAGGCAGCGCGCCCAGCGCCCAGGTCTGCACGCACACGCGCGCAAACTCTCCGACCAGCATCCACGCCAGCATCCGCTGCGCCGGATCGAAGCGGCTCGAGTACAGGAGGTGGAGCAGCGGCCGAGCGCCCGCCATGACCGCCGCGAACGCCAGCGCGGCGAGGCCCGCGAGCGGCGGCCAGTGCTTGCGCGTGTAGGCCCGTATCCCCTCGACGCCCGGCATGCCGCTGATCTTTCCGAACGCGTAGCCGCCGAGGTAGCTGTAGAAGACCGCCCCGATCTGCTGCGAGACCGCAAGGCAGGCCTGCAGCAGCCCGTTGGCCGTAAGCCCGCTGGTTCGCACGTAATGCGAGCGCAGCGCGAGCAGTGTGCCCTGATCGAGCAGCGCGAGCGCCAAGCCCGCGAACGCCACCTTCAGCATCGCGCGGCCCAGGGCGCGATCGAAGCGCCCGCCGTCGGGCGGCACGAGCGCGTCGGCGTAGGCGCGGCGGTGGGCGAAGAGCGTGAGCGCGATGGCTGCGGGCCAGAAAGCGGCGAGGCTCCAGACTGCTCCCGCGAGCCCGTGGCGCGGCACCAGGAGCACGACCAGGCCCACGACCGCGACGTTCCCGACCAGCGCGTAGGTGAGCGGCGGCCGCACGTCCGAGTAGCCGGCGAAGATGCCCTGGACCGTGCCCTGGAACGCCAGGCCCGCGACCGCGAGCATCGAGATGCGCACCAGGCCCGCGTGCTCGCTCGAGCCCAGCAACGCCGTCGCGATCCACGGGGCGAACGTGAGACCGAGCACGACCACCCCGAGCGCGCAGGCGGCGATCGCGGAGAGCGCTGTGGCGACCGTGCGCCGCACGGCTGCCGCATCGCCGCGAGCCACCGCCGCGCCGATCGCCTGGGTCACGGGGACGCCGAGCCCGAGGCCCGTGAAGGTTCCGAGCCACGTTTGGCCCGCCACCACCTGGCCGAGCACGCCGAACCCGGATGGGTCGAGATGGAGCGCGAGCCACTTGTTGCGGGCGATGCCGCCCAGCGCGCCGACCGCGGAGGCTGCCGCCGTCAGCCACAGGCGAAGGGCGCGGCCCTTCCACAGCGCGAGGCGCGACGCGGGCATGCCGGCGCAGTCTCCGCGAGCCCGGGGCGCAGTGTCAAAGACGCGATGTGCTACATTCCGCGCCCTGTTCCTCCGCGCCGACTCGAATCCGTCCGGACCTCTGGTCTCGGTCCTGCTTGCGACGCGAAACGGTGAGCGTTACCTCGAAGAGGCGCTCGCCGGTCTCGCCGCGCAGACCTGGCCGCACGTCGAGATCGCGAGCCCCGGAACCATGTCGAGATGAGAGCGCTGCTCCTCGCCGGCGTGGACCTGTCGCTCCCGGGTGGCCTCGAGACTCACGTGCGCGAGCTGGCGCTCGGACTCGAGCGGCGCGGCCACGAAGTCGAGGTCTTCGCCCGCGCCTCGAAGCCCTTGCCTCTCCGCATCGTGGAGAGCGTCGAGCCGCGGCGCTACGACGTGATCCACGACCATAGCGGTCTGGTTTCCCCGGGTCGACTGGCGGGCTCCCAGCTCGTCCAGACGCTCCACTTCTGCGTGGCTGCGAAGATGGCGACCTATGTGCGGCTCGGCCGACTGCGTACCCTCGCCAACCCGCAAAACTGGCGAGCCGTTGGGATCGAGCGCGAACGCGCGCACAACGCCACCGCCCTGATCGCGGTCTCGGAGCGCGTGCGCGGGGAGTTCGCCCGCTTCCACGGGATGGACCCAGCACGCGCGTGCGTCATCCCGAACGGAGCGTCCTTCGCTACCCCCGCGGAGTCGCGGACATCGCTGCGCGCGCGCCACGGCATTCGCGCGGAAGCGCCGGTGGCGCTCACGGTCGGGAGCGACGACTTCGTCAAGGGCTTCGGACTGTTTGCCCGCGCCTGGTCCGGGAGCGGAGCCGCAAGGGCGGGTGCTACCTGGGTCACGGTCGGCGGGGCGGCTCCGAAGCGCTCCGATTCGCAGATCGTAACGGGGACGGTCTCGCCGCAGGAAGTGATCGACTGGATCCACGCGGCCGACTTCGGCGCGCTCCCTTCCTACTACGAAGGCTGCAGCCTCGCGTTGCTCGATATGCTCGCGGGCGGGCTCTACTGTCTGGCCCACGATGTCGGGAACGCGGCCGAAGTGATCCGTCCCGGGGCGAACGGCGAGATCCTCGAGCGGAGCGCTAGGGTCTGGTCGGAAGCGCTCGGCCGTCTCGCGACCCGATCCCCCGCGCGGGTGGAGCGCGGGCTCGATCCGTCCTACGACTGGGGCGCGGTCACAGCGCGCATCGAGGGTGTCTATCGCGCCACGCTCGCCGGCCCTTCGGTGGCCGAGGTCCCCCGCCACTCCTCGTAGCCACGCTCGAAAGCGGCGAGAAAGGCCCGATCGAAGGCTTCCGACGCGAACGGCTCGGCCGCCGCCCGCAGCGCGCCCGGGTCGAGGCGCAGTGTATCGAGCAGGCCCAGCGCATCGCACA
>VBOS01000119.1 GCA_005893185.1 Candidatus Eiseniibacteriota bacterium | reverse complement strand
CGCGCATGAGATCGGGACCGGTCGAGCAGTTGAGACCGATCACGTCTGCGCCCATCGCCTCGAGGGTCGCGAGCGCGCCGCGGATGTCGGTGCCGAGCAGCATGCGCCCGGAGGGATCGAGCGTCACGGAGCACTGGAGCGGCACGCGCCGCCCGGCGCGCGCGAACGCCTCGCGCGCCGCCAGGATCTGCGCCTTCATCTCGAGCATGTCCTGGCAGGTCTCGAGGATGAGGAGATCGGCGCCGCCTTCCAGCAGCCCTTCGGCCTGAACCGCGAAAGC
>VBOS01000118.1:1131-1841 GCA_005893185.1 Candidatus Eiseniibacteriota bacterium | reverse complement strand
AACAGCACGCGCTCCCGGAGCGCTTCGAGGAAACGGCTGGTCATGAGGGCGAAGGCGGTGTCTCCTGGGGAAGGGGCCGGCGGGACGGTGGTCCCGCAGCCGAACGAGAAGCGTATCGGACGCTCGAGCGGCCTGCAACAGCCCTACTTCTTCCTCACCGAGCCGAGCATGCCGTCGAACTCCTTCGCAGCCCTCTCCATGGTAGCGGCGGGGCCTGTGAGCTTGAAGAAGACATCGCCCTTGGGCCCGCTCACGATCGCGCCCATCAAGGCCCAGTTGGGCTTCTGGCCGGGCGCCTCCGAGCCCCGCATCGAATGGGCCGCATAGGTCCCGCGCGCCTCGATGCGCGTGACTTCGATCCCGACCGGCTCGAGCTTGCGGACGTCGTGCTTCTCCAGCGGCTGGAACTCCCCCATCCAGCGCTCCAGGTTGGCATCCACTCCCCCGCCTTGGCCGGGGCCGAAGTAGTAGACCGCGCATTCCGCGCCCTCGCCGCCGGCGGCGGGAACGAGGTAGGTCGCGACCCGCATGCCCTGAGCGAGGTCGATCGTCCAGCGCTTGGGGACGCTCCAGGCCACGCCCGGATCCGCCGCCCCGGGCGCAGCCGCCTCGCCCGGCGCTGCGGGCGCCCCGGCCCCGCCCGACGTGGGCTCGGGAGGCGCGGGCTGGCCTCCGCCCGCGGCCGCGGACGGCGGGGGGGGCATCTGTAT
>VBOS01000118.1:0-946 GCA_005893185.1 Candidatus Eiseniibacteriota bacterium | reverse complement strand
GCGTGTTCGCCCTTGCATGGCGTCCTCCCCGCTCCTAACTTCCCCTTAGTCCGGGTGACCCGACACCCGGCGTTCCGCTCACCCCCCACCTCAAGGAGGTCACCATGTCGAGAAAGCTGTTGTGGACGGTCGCCGTGCTTCTGTGCGCAGCGGTCCCTGCACTCGCGGCGAACCCCGCCGCCGGCACGCAGGTCAAGTCGTCCGGGCCGGAGTGGAGCATGAACGCGTCGATCATCGAGGCGTGCTCGTGCCCGATGTTCTGCCAGTGCTACTTCAACACGAAGCCGGCCGGGCACGCGATGGCCGCGGGACACGAAGGGCACGCGGGAATGGCGGGAATGGAAGGAATGGAGCACTACTGCCGCGCGAACAACGTGTTCAGGGTCAACAAGGGAATGTACGGCTCGACCAAGCTCGACGGGGCCAAGTTCTGGGCGGCGATGGATCTGGGCGACGATTTCTCGAAGGGCGAGATGAAGTGGGTGGTGGTCACATTCGATCCATCGGTGACCAAGGAGCAGCGCGAAGGGATCAAGACGGTTCTCGCCCACCTCTACCCGGTGAAGTGGGGGTCGTTCGAGGTGGCATCCCAGGACCTGCCGGTCGAGTGGTCCCACAACGGCGACCACGCGGTCGCCAAGCTCGACGGCGGGAAGGCCGGCGAGGTGGTGCTGAACGGCGCCGCCGTGAGCCGCAACGCGAGCGCTCCGGTCGTGATCAACAACCTCAAGTACTGGGGCGCCTCGCGGCACACCGGGTTCGTGCTCATGCCGAACGAGGTCGAGGCCTACCGGCTCGGCCCCAACGCCTTCGAGTTCAAGGGGACGAATGGCTTCATGATCACCTTCGACATCGACTCGAAGACCGCGCCTCCAGCGCCGGGATCGAAGAGCGGAATGTGATGGCGTGAGGCCGCAGCTGGGCTTTGCGGCCGGGCGGATCGAGC
>VBOS01000548.1 GCA_005893185.1 Candidatus Eiseniibacteriota bacterium | reverse complement strand
GCGGCACGTGGTCCGTTCCGCAGCTCGTGAACGACGATGGCGCCGGTCTCGAGAACCGCCGGCCGTTCGTCACCGTCAACAACCGGGGCCACGCCGCCATCTACTGGCACGACTCCCGTGACGCCGGGTTCGGCTCGACCGCTTCTCTGACCCAGATCTACGGCACGACCTCGCGCGACGGCGGCGTCACCTGGACGCCGAACTATTGCGTGAGGGACGAGGAGTCGTTCTTCTCGCTCAACACGATCGCTGTGCCGAACCTCGGCGACTACAACCAGGCGTCGGCCAACGGGACGGACGTCTTCCATCCGGGGTGGAGCGACCAGCGCATCTCCACCGGCGACGTGCGCACGCCCGGCACCAACACCTACACCGCCGGCCGCGGGCCCGAGGCGTACACGACCGGGATCCGCTACGCCTCGACTCTCAAGTGCCCCGGTCCAGTGGTGGCTGCGCCCGGGTCGTCGGTGACGCTGAACTTCACCATCAACAACTCCGGGAACGTTGCGGACAGCTACAGCTTCTCGGTCAGCGACAACAACGGGTATATGGGCCCGCCGGTGAACGGCACCGCCGGTCCGATCGCGGCCGGCGGATCGAGCACGATCCAGGTGAAGCTCAACGTGCCCAGCAACTGCCAGCCGCCGCAGGACCTCGTCACCTTCGTGTACGCACCGGTCGGCGAGGGCTGCAAGAACCCGCAGACCTGCGAAGTCCTGGTGCAGTGTGACGTCGGGACGGCCACGCTGGTCGCCAACTTCGTCGCTTCACAGGGCGGGGGAGGCGTGGACCTCACGTGGTTCTCGGACGCCGTGAACGAAGTTCGCTCGTGGAACGTCTACCGCGGCGCCACAGCCGACGGCGGCTACGTTCTGCTCAACGGCGCGCCGATCCAGATGCTGAGCGGCGGCGAGTTCCGCTTCCATGACCAGGCCGCTCCGGCTGGCGGCGCCTTCTACCAGCTTAAGGCGGTGCACTCCGACGGCAGCGAGAGCGTCGAAGCCACCACCCAGCTGGGAGCGGCCATGCCGTTCTCGTTCGCGCTCGCCGGCTCGAACCCGGTCGTCGGGAGCGCCGGCTCGCTGCGCTACACGCTGCCGGCCGCCACGCACGTGCGGATCGACGTCTATAGCGTGAGCGGGCAGCGGGTGAAGACGCTGGTGGACCGCGCCGAGACGGCGGGTGCCCACAGCGTGGACTTCGCCGCCCGCGGCGCGGCACTCGGGCCGGGCGTCTACATGGTCCGGATCAGCGCCGGCAACGATCAGAAGCTGCTGCGGGTCGTGACGCTGGAATAGCGTCGGACTCGGACATCGATTCGCCCTCGCGGCCGCCTCCTTCGGGAGGCGGCCGCGGCCTTGACTCACCCTCCGCCGCGTCCCTAATCTTCATCGCTTTGCCCGTGTCCGCTCGACTTCAGCGCGGCCCGGAAGGCATCCGTTGACGATTCGCGAGGAGCCTCATGCCCGAGCTGCGCAAGGATCCGGTCGTCGGCCGCTGGGTCATCATCTCGACCGAGCGCAGCCGCCGGCCCACCAGCTTCGTCCCGGTCACCCACGAGAAGAAGAAGCATTTCTGCCCGTTCTGCGCCGGCAACGAGGACCGCACGCCGCCTGAGGTCTTCGCCTATCGGCCCGGGGGCGGGGCGCCCAACGGTCCCGGCTGGTCCGTGCGCGTGGTACCCAACAAGTTCCCCGCGCTCCAGATCGAGGGCACGCTCGACCGGCGGGGCGAGGGGCTGTACGACAAGATGAACGGGATCGGCGCCCACGAGGTCGTGATCGAGACGCCGGAGCACGACAAGGACTTCGCCGACCTGCCGGTCGAGCACATCGAGCAGATCCTGAACGCCTACCGCGAGCGCGCCATGGATCTCCACCGGGACCGGCGTCTGCGCTACGTGCTGATCTTCAAGAACCACGGCGCAGGCGCCGGCGCCACGCTCGAGCACCCCCACACCCAGCTCATCGCAACGCCCATCGTCCCCAAGATCCTGCAGGAGGAGCTGGACGGCGCACGCCGCTACTTCGAGCTCAAGGAGCGCTGCGTGTTCTGCGACATCGTGCAGCAGGAGACCGCCGAGAACGAGGGCCGGCGCGTGGTGAGCACGAGCGAGCGTTTCGTCGTGGTGGAGCCGTTCGCTCCGCGCTTCCCGTTCGAGACCTGGATCCTGCCGCGCCAGCACGACGCTTCGTTCCCGGTGCTGACCGACATCGGAGAGCTGCGCGACCTCGCGGTCACCCTCAAGGACACGCTGCAGCGCTTGAACCGCGCTCTCGACCGCCCGCCTTTCAACTTCGTGATCCACACAGCACCCGTGAGCGAAGGCGAGTCCGAGTACTACCACTGGCATCTCGAGATCACGCCGACGCTCACGCGCGTCGCCGGCTTCGAGATCGGCTCCGGCTTCCACATCAATCCCACGCCGCCCGAGGACGCCGCCCAGTACCTGCGCGAGGTCGCGGTCGAGGCCTAGGCCTCGGGTTCATGAGCCTGCCGCGCTTCTCCGTCGTGCACGTCGCGAGCGAGATGGCGCCGCTCGCCAAGGTCGGCGGGCTCGCCGACGTGGTCGGATCGCTGGCATTCGAGCAGGCGCGCCGCGGCCACCGCGTCATCGTCGCGCTGCCAGCGTACCAGTCGCTCGAGCTGCCCGCCGGCTGGATGCGGCGCGCGTTCCAGGGCGGCGACGCGCCGTGGGGCCTGTCGCGCGAGCCCGCCCACTTCGACATCGCCGAGCCGCCCGATTCGTCGCTGCGGGTGCTGCTCGTGAGTCACGAGGGCGAGCGCGCCTTCTTCGACCGGCCGGGCATCTACGACGACCCGCGCACAGGCGAAGGCCATCCCGACAACGCCGAGCGCTTTCTGTTCTTCGCCCGCGCCGCGCTCCAGGGGTTGAAAGCGCTGGGGGAGCCGGTCGAGGTTCTCCACGCCCACGACCACCAGGCAGCCTGGGCGCTGTGCTTCCTCCGCACGCACGAGCGCTCCGCCTCGCCCTTCGCCTCGACCGCAGCGGTGTTCACCATCCACAACCTCGGCTATCAGGGCATCCACGACCCGTGGGTGCTGGCGCTCGCCGGCTTCGGGCGCGACGTGTTCCACCCCGCGAGCCCGTTCGAGTTCTGGGGGCGGGTGAACGACATGAAGGTCGGGCTGTCGTTCGCGGACCTCCTCACGACGGTGAGCCCGACCTATGCGCGCGAGATCCAGTCCAACGGCGAGTTCGGCTTCGGCCTCGAAGGCGTGCTCGCGAGTCGCAGCGCCGACCTCTTCGGGCTCCTGAACGGGATCGACGACGTGGAATGGGATCCGGCCCGCGACCCGCTGATCCCCGGCCATTACGATCGCGATCGCCTGGAGGGCAAGGGCGTGAACCGCGAGGCGCTGATCGCGGAGTGCGGGTTTCCGGACGCGCCCGCCCTGCCGCTGGTCGGGATGGTGTCGCGGCTCGTCGAGCAGAAGGGCATCGACCTCATCACGCAGGCCGAGGGCGAGCTCTCGAGGCTCGAGGCCCGGTACGTGGTGCTGGGGCAAGGGCAGCCCGGCTTTCAGGATCGGTTGCGGAGGAGCGCCCACCGCGCCCCCGAGCGGCTCTACTACCGGTCCGGCCACGACGAGCGCTTCGCCCATCTCGTCGAGGCCGGCTGCGACCTGTTCCTGATGCCCTCGCGCTACGAGCCATGCGGCCTCAACCAGATGTACAGCCTGCGCTATGGAACCCCGCCGGTCGTACGCGCGGTCGGCGGATTGGCCGACACGGTGGAGGAGTTCGACCCGCGCACCGGCCAGGGCACGGGCTTCGTATTCCAGCGCTTCGATGCGGTGGAGATGGTGGGCGCGCTCCGTCGCGGGCTCGCCGTCCTGCGCCAGCCGGATCTCTGGCGGGCGCTACAGAAGAACGGCATGAGCCGCGACTTCTCGTGGCGGCGGTGCGCGGAGGGCTACGACCGGCTCTACGCCCTGGCGCGCGAGCGAGTGGAAGCGGGGCAGGTGCGCACGCTGGAGTCGCTGCGCGCGAAGACCGAGCCCGCGCCGCGCCCGCCCGGGCGCTGACCTCGACGAGCCGGGGGGCCGCCAGGGCTGACGTCAGCGGTCCTCAGGGCCTGCGCGGCGATACATCCGCACGGCCAGCAGCATCGTCGCGATCGCCACGCCGTACAGAAATCCGCTCACGCCGTCGGTCCACGCGGTCGACCAGGGACGGTGGCGCTGGAGGTACCAGTTTCCCAGACTGGCGATCACCAGCGTCGACATGCCGATCATCATCATGGTCCTCGGTCTCAGCTTGCGAAGAATCATCGGATGGCTCCTTCGGATCCATTGGTCGATCGAGACCCGATCATCACGCCTACTTTGAAGACGGCGCAGTCGCTCGCGGGTAGACCGCGCTCCAATGGTATCGCTCGCTGCCCAGCCAGGCGCCGAGGGCGAGCCCGGCGAGCGCGGGCACGCCGATGATCACCCCGGCGGGGCCCTGCCCGCCGTCTTCACCGGTCGGGATGGTCGCCCAAACCGCGTATCCGAGCAAGCCGCCGACCACCAGGCCCTTGAGCGCGGCGATGGGAACATTCGTGCTTCCGGTCTCGATCCGCGAGATGTCGCTCCACGAGATCGGCCGAGGCGCCGGGGGAGGCATGGCGTCCCGCGACGTGAAAAGCGCGGGGCGCGCGCCAGCTCCGGCCCCCCAGCGCGTCGACGCGATCCCCAGCGAATCGAGCCGGACGTCGCGCAGCATCTGTGTTCCCGAAGCGCTGGTGACGCGAACGATCTTCGCCTGCGTCAGATCGGCTCTGAGCGCATCGAGCGTCGCCGGGTCCGGAACGGGAGTCGCCGCCTCGCCGACGGCGGCGGCGAGAAGATCGACGATCAGCAACGCTGGGATCATCGAGCGCATGGTTTGCAGTCCTCAGGCGCTTCGATCCAGAGCCGGGTGATCGGCCATGGATCCATGCCGTTCGCCTACGAGTGCGCAGCAGGCAGGTCGAGGCGATAGACGCGGATCGTG
>VBOS01000547.1 GCA_005893185.1 Candidatus Eiseniibacteriota bacterium | reverse complement strand
CTTGTGCGGCGCGAGCGCCGCCACGGTTCCGATCACGATCGCGTCGGGCGCAGCGCCGATCAGCGCTCGCAGGTCCTCCCCCGGCCCCCGCCCGGCGGCCGCATCGGGCGACGGGAGCGCCACGCCGCTCGGCACAAGCGCCAGGCGCTCGCGCGGCACGCCGCTCTCGGCCATCGCATCCATCACGCCGCGGCTGATGCACAGGTAGCGGTCGACCGGCATGCGATACTTGAGCGCGCTCAGCGGATGACGCGCGACCGAGAAATCCACGCGTCTCGAGACCACCACCGGAACGCGCGCGAGCCAGGCGGCTGCGACACGGGGCGGGTGGGCGTGCGCGCTGTGGCAGTGCACGATCGCGGCGCGAGCTTCTCGGATCGCGCCGAGCGCGGCCGCTGCTGCACCCGGATCCCACTCGAAGAGCGGGCGCCACGGCGTCACCGCGAATCCCGCGCGCCGCGCCCCCTCGAGAAGCGGTCCGCGCGGCGCGAGCAGCCGGGACTCGTGCCCGCGCGCACGCAAGCCCTCGAGCAGCAGCAGCACCTGCGCCTGGCCGCCGCGCCACTCCCGTCCGGTGTCGAGGTGAACGACGTTCACGCCGCGGCTCCGGCGCGTCCGCCTCGCGTCCCGCGCGACGCATCGCGCCTCACGCCGCCGTTCCCCGCCGCGCTCCGCGCGCGGTCGCAGCGCAGATGTGCTCGAGCGCCGCTCGCAGGCTCTCCCCCACGCGCTCCGGGGACGCAACCTGGAGCGCGCGGGCGCGGCCCGCGAGCCCGAGGCGCGCCCGCCGCGATTCGCTCTCGATGAGCCGCCGCAGCGCCCGCTCGATCGCATCCGGATCGCCGCGGGGCACCGCCTCGACGTGGACGTCCGGCTCGAACACTTCGCGCAGCCCCGGCCCGTCCCCGGTCAGCACAGCTCGCCCGGCCGCGAGCCCCTGATAGACCTTGTGAGGGATCACGCGCCCCGCCTTGTCGCCTCCTCCGAACGCGCCCAGCACCACGTGAGCGGACGACAGCAGGCGGGGCGCGTCCGCGTAGGGAATGGCGCCCGTGAACGTGACCCGCTCGAGCTTCTTTCGTTCGACGTAAAGGACGGCGGCCTCGAACGAGATGCCGCGGCCGGCCAGCACGACCTCGTAGGGCGGGAGGTCGGCACGACGGAGTTCGAGCCGCGCCAGGGCTTCGAGCAGAAGCGGCATGCCGTGGAGCGGCAGGAAGCCGCCGACGTACACCACGCGGACCGGCGGCGGCGCAGCCGGCGGGCCGATCGCGAAGAACGCTTCCTCGGCTCCGACCAGCACCCGCGCGATGCGATCGTGCCGGGCGCCGAGCGACTCGAAGAGAGCGCCGTGGGCCCAGGTGTCGCACAGCACCAGGTCCGCGAGCGAGAGCGCCCAACGGTCGATCCAGCGATTCCAGCCCGCCTGCAACGAGCCGCGCGGGTGCAGGGCCCAATCCTCGACCAGCGTGTCGTGGCGCGAGACCAGCGGATCGAACACCAGCGGCCGCCTTCCGGCGAGGAGCCGCGCGAGCGGCATGTCCTTGTGCCGGAACTCGGGCACGAGCACGACGCCCGCGCCGTGCACCCCGCGCGCGAAGGCCGCCGCCAGCGCCGGGTAGCGGAGCCACGCGCGCCGCTCCGGCACGCGGACCTCGCCGACCTCGACCCCGCAGCGCGCGAGCCCGGCGCGCAGGATGCGGTTGCGCGGGTACTCGCGATCGTACGCGCCGAAAAAGCAGACGCGGGTCACGGAGCGTTCCCCGCCCGCCGGTCCTCCGTGACGGATCCGGCGCGCGGCGCTGCCCACAGCTCGGCGTACTTGAGCAGCACCTGGGCGGCGGCAAGCGCGCACACCAGGAGGCCGTGTGCCCCATCCAGGAAGCCGGCTTGCAAGACGTACATGCGGAGGAAGCGCAGCGGCGGCCGCACCAGCACGTCGAGCGCCGTCGCGCCGCGCCCGGCGCGACGCATGCTGGCTGCCCCCGCAGCTGCGTAGCGCATCAGCTTGTCGCGGCAGTCCTCCCAGCGCTCGTAGCTGCGATGCTCGATCACGCCCCCCAGATCCGCGACCGCGCCGCGGATGCGCACCTGCTCATGGACCGGCGCATCGTCGAACGACGCCGCCTCCCGCCGGAACAGCCGCAACACCTTTTCCCCGCGCCAGCCGCAGTGACGGATGCGCTTCCCCAGGAACCAGGTCACGCGCTCGATCCGGTAGCCGGCGGCTGCGCCGTTCTCCACCGCCCCGCGCACCGATGCGACCGCCCGGGCGTCGAGCCGCTCGTCGGCGTCGAGCCACAGCACCCAGGCCTCGCGCGCATGCGCCAGGCCGAAGGCGCGCTGCGGCCCGAAGCCGTCGAGGGCGCGCTCCAGCACCCGCGCCCCGTGCCCGGCCGCGACCTCGCGCGTCGCGTCGCGGGTCGCTGTGTCCACCACCACCACGATCTCGCGCGCGAACGCGAGCCGCGGCAGGAGGTCCGCGAGCCGCGCGGCCTCGTCACGCGCGAGCAGCAGTACCGAGATCGGCAGTGCGTCCATGGCGGGCAAGGTGCTCGAGCACCGGGGTCGATACATGCTCAGGCGTCAGGGCGGGCATGCAGTTCCAGTGCGGGCAGTGCGTGCGGTCGCATGCGCGGCACGGCAGCTCGGTACGAATGAACCCATGGCGGGCGCCCGCCGGGTTCCAGGTGTCGGGATGCGTTGGGCCGAACCAAGCGAAGGTGGGAACTTCCAGAGCGGCCGCGATGTGGCGCGGGCCGCTGTCGGTGCCCACCACCGCCGCCAGCCTCTCGATCACAGCCGCCAGCACGCCCACGTCGCAAGGCGGCAGCGGTCGCACGCCGGGCGCGAGTGATTCGAGGTCGTGGCCGATCCGCTCCTCGCCCGGCCCCAGGATCGCGAGCACGTCGTACCCCGCTCCCAGCAGCCGTCGGGCGAGCACGGCTGCGTGGGACAGCGGCCACGTCTTGCTCGGCCAGGTCCCGGCCGCGACCAGGCCCACGGCGCGCTCCGGCGCCTCGACGCCCAGCTTCCCGAGCAGCTCGGCAGCGGCGCCGCGCGCGGCCGGGCTCACGGCCACGCGCGCTTCGAGCCCGTCCGCCACTCCGCCCGCCGCGACGGCGAGGCGCACGTGGGTCGCAGCCGCGTGCTCGCGCCGCTCCCCGGCAAGCGTG
>VBOS01000546.1 GCA_005893185.1 Candidatus Eiseniibacteriota bacterium | reverse complement strand
GGCAGCAACAGCGCCACGACCACGCCGGACTCCTTGCAGAGGAGCGATGCGAGCAGCGACAGGAGCGCGCTCGGCATCCTGCGGAACGCCGCCTCGTGCAAAGCCAGCACCGCGAAGAAGTACGAGCCCAGATCGACGAAGTGGCTGGGCCATGCGATCAGCTCCCGCACCGACTCGAGGAACAAAGGGAACGTCGCGGCGGCGGCGGCATGGGAGCCGGGCCACGACCGCCGCAGCACGCGGTAGAGAAGAAGGCTGCCGACGCCCAGCAAAGCGGAGTGCAGGAAGGCGATGATCCGAGGGTGCGAGAGGATCGTTTCGCCGAGCACCGAGTAGTAGACCTGGTGCGCGAGCGGGCGCCAGAACGCCAGCGAGCCGCCGCCGTCGAAGAAGCCGTGACGGCGGAGCAGCAGCGCGCTGTGGAGGAAGTCGAAGTCCTCGGCCACCGCCTCGCCGAAGGGGGCGCCGAGGCTGTGGACGACGGCCGGCACGAGCGCGAAGAGCGTGAGCCAGGCCCAGCGGTCTCTCAAAAGCGGCGGCGCGGGCGGGAGCGGCGGTCGCGGCGCGGTGGATCGGGCGCTGGAGGGGGTGCGGGGAGCCCGGACCATGCGGCTCAGTCTACTCGCGCCCCCGCCCCATGACGCAATTCCGCAGCGCGGTCACGGTTCAGCGGACACAGGCTGTGTCCGCCCCTGCGGTCTCAGTAATGAAACGCCAGGCGGATCAGGGCCATGGTCCATGTGTCGTTGCTGAGGAACGCGACTCGGATGCCCGATTCGAGCCCGATCCGCACCGGGGATTCGCGGCGTTGCATCAGCGTGCCGTCGAGGGCGAACCCGGGTGCGACCTCATCCACAGCTAGGTCGCTGAAGCTCGCGCCTCCGGCTTGCACGGAGAGATCGCCGCGGGCGCCGAAGAGCCCGGGGCCCACGGAGATGCGGCCCAGCGGTCCGAGCCGCGTGGGAGCCCAATGCGCGAGCGCCAGCAGCTCGACCATGCTGTAATCCACGCTGGAGACGAAGCTGCCGCGCTCGAAGATGCGCCCTCCCAGCAGGTGGTACCCCAAGGCGACTCCCGCACGCAAGCTGCCGGTGACCGGATAGTCCACGCCCGCGCCCATCGAAAACGAACCGGCCGGCGTCTCGCTGCCGAGGAGCTTCGCGTATCCGATTCCCAGGTGTCCGCGCAGCTTCTGGAGGCGGCCTTCGGCGCGCGCGGTGGGCGCCCCGAGTGCGATCACGGCGCTCGCCACCATGGCGGCGCGCAGCAGATCCCGCCCGCGGGCCCGCGGGCGTGGCGACGGGCCAGAGGAGCCTAGCGGTTGAATCGGATCTCGATGCATTCGCCGTCCTTCACCACGTACTCTTTTCCCTCCAGCCGGCGCCAGCCCTTTTCGCGGGCCTTCGCCTCGCTCCCGGCCTCCAGCAGCCGGTCCCACGCGATCGTCTCCGCCCGGATGAAACCGCGGGCGAGATCGGTGTGGATCTCGCCCGCAGCTTCCACCGCGGTCTGGCCTTCGCGCAGCGTCCAGGCCCGCACCTCGTCGGGCCCCACGGTGAAGAACGAGATCAGGCCGAGAAGCTGGTAGCAAGCCCGGATCACGAGCGAGAGCCCGTCCTGCTCGATGCCCATCTCGGCCCGAAACGCCGGGCGCTCTTCCGCCTTCAGGTTCAGGATCTCGCGCTCGAGATGTGCGCGCAAAGCCACTGCCATCGCCCCCGGGCCCGGGTCCGAGGGCTCGTCGCGCGTGTGCTCGTCCTGGTTGTACACCACGAGCAGCGGTTTCCGCGAAAGGAGCTGGAATCCGCGCAGGATCTTCAAATCCTCGGCGTCCAGCACCAGTGCCCGCATCGGCTCGCCGGACTCGAGCCGCTCGTGGCAGCGGCGGAGCAGCTCGTGCTCCCGCTCTCCTTCCTTCTTACCGATTCGCAGCTCCTTCTCGAGCTTCTCGATCCGGCTCTCCACGATGGCCATGTCGTTCAGGATGAGGTCGGCCTCCAGCGTCTTCCGGTCCCGCTCGGGGTCGGCGGTCTCGCCGGACTCCTCGAAGGCGCGCAGAACGATGAGCAGCGCGTCGCAGTTGCGGACGGAGGCGAACGCATCGGTCTTCTTGCCGGCGCGGGCGCCCTTGTCGCCGGCGGCTGCGCTCTCCACGAACTGGATCACAGCGTGCGTGGTCTTCTTCGGCTGGTAGTGGGTGGACAGCCGGTCCACACGGGCATCGGGCACGCGGACCACGCCGATCGCCTCGCGGGCAGCTGCGGATCCGTGCGCGGAGCCGGCGCCCTGCATGAGGATCTCGAACAGCGTGGTCTTACCCGAACGCGGAAGGCCCAGGATGCCGACGGACTTCACGAGACGTCCTCCGAAGACGGAAGCGCCCGCGAGGCGCATCACCCCACGGGCGAGAAGCGGCCCAGGGCCGCTTCACGAATCCGCTCAGCCTAGGAGGCGGCTGGCGAGTCTGTCAATCGGTGCGCTTCTCGATGGAAGAGCGCTGGTACTCACGGGCCAGCGCGCTCTCGAGCGCTGCGCTCACATGCACCGGAGCTTCGGAGGGGCCGTCGATGCGATAGATCATGATGGTCTTGCGCACGGTGTCCACCTCGATCTTGCAGCCACGGCAACGGGCGAGGTGTGCCTCGATCGCGCGGCAGAGCTCCGCGCGCGCCTCCTCGTCCACGTACTCCGACAGCTGGTTCAGAACTTCATCACAATGCACTTCATCCACTTCGGCAACTCCGTCGCGGGCCTGGAACCCATCGTGCGGCCCGAACGCACGAATTC
>VBOS01000117.1 GCA_005893185.1 Candidatus Eiseniibacteriota bacterium | reverse complement strand
ATGGAGGTCACGGCGGACGCGTTCGAGCAGCGCCTGCCGCATGTGCTCGATGCCACGATCCCAGCCGTGCCGCGCCGGGGGCCGCTCCAGTGGCTGTGGGTTTCAACCCTCGTCAAGCGCGGGTTCATGCCGCGCGGGATACGCACGCCGCGCCGGTGCGAGCCGGTGGGGGAACCGAACCTCGATGAGACGCTCGCCCGCCTGCGCCGCGCGGTCGAGCGCTACCGCGCGGTCGGGCAACTGCTCACAGCCGCGCAGCGCGACCGGCTCTGGATCCGGAACCCGTTCCTGAAGCGCTGGCACTACCGGCTGGTGGAGATGGTGTCGGTGCACGCGGTCCACGCTCGCCACCACCTTGCGCTGATCCGGGAGATCCGATGAACCGTCAGGACTTCGCTGCAGGCGCCTCGGCGTAGAGCTTCTCGAAGTACTCGTTCACCATGCGGTCGGAGGTGAAGCGCTCCTCGGCCAGCGTGCGGCTCGCGCACATGAGCCGCGTCCATCGCTCGCGGTCGGCCCAAGCTGGCAGCACATCGTGCTCGATGGCGCCAAACAGCGAATCCAGGCCCACCAGCCGTCGGGAATGCTGAGGTTCATCACGCCGTTGAGCGCCGCCTTCATGCCCGATGTCCCGCAGGCCTCGAGCGGCCGGATCGGGTTGTTGAGCCACACGTCGCAGCCGCGCGTGAGGAGCCGCCCCAGTGCCATGTCGTAGTTCTCGAGGAACACGATGCGGCCGGCGTAGGCGTGGCTCGCCTGCGCGAGCCGCGCGAGGATGGACTTGCCCTGGGGGTCGTCGGGGTGCGACTTGCCGCTCATCACGAACTGAACTCTGGATTCGCGGAGCAGCTTCGCAAGGCGCACCGGGTCGCGCAGGATGAGATCGCCGCGCTTGTAGGGCGCCGCGCGGCGCGCGAAGCCGATCCAGAGGCCGTCGCGGTCGAGCGCGACGCCGGTCTCGCGCTCGACCGCCTGCGCCAGCTCTTCGCGATGCGCGGCGTGCGCCGTCCACAGCGCGGCTGCGCCGCCGCGCGCGGCGCGGATGCCCTCCGACTGCCAGGTCGGGGCGTGTACGCCGTTCGTGATCGCGCGGATCGGAGCCGCGCCCTCGACGTGCTGCCACATCGCGCGCGCGGTGTGGCCGTGCAGCTCGGAGACCGCGTTCGCCGCCCGCGCGAGGCGCAGACCGGCCGCGGTCATGCTGAACGGGTCGCCGCCCAGCGCGCGCATCTCGGACACCGAGAGCTGGAGAATGGCGCCCATGCGCTGCAGGTCCCTGAGCGAATGCTCCTCGTTGCCGGCGCGCACCGGCGTGTGCGTGGTGAACACGATGCGCTTGCGCGCGTCCGCCCACGCGTCCTCGAAGGTCATGCCGGCCTCCATGCGCTCGGCGATCATCTCCGCGCCTGCGAACACGGCGTGGCCTTCGTTGAAGTGATACGTTGCGATCGGGATGCCGAGCCAGTTGAGGGCGCGCAATCCGCCGATCCCGAGCAGCATCTCCTGCGCGATGCGCACGTCGCTGCCGGACTCGTAGAGCCGGTGCGTGATCCAGCGGTCTTCCGCGCGCAGCGGCTCGATCAGGTGGAGCGGCACGTGCCCGAAGCGCTCGGTGACCCACACGATGCACGGGACCTCCTTGCCGCGCACCCGCACCCGCACCCGCACCCTGGTGTCGCGGAGGAACGAGTGGTCGTAGCCCGGGAACTCCTCGAACGGCTCGCCGTTCTCGCGGATGCGCTGCACGCAGTAGCCGCGGTCCCAGCGCAGCCCCACCGCCACGACCGGCCGCTTCAGGTCGCGAGCGGACTTGATGAAGTCGCCGGCCAGGATCCCGAGCCCTCCCGAGTAGATCGGGAAGGACTCGTGCAGGCCGAACTCCATGCAGAAGAATGCGACGTGTGGAACACGGGGCATACGGGAGGCTTTCCTCGAGGGTCGGTTCGACTGTCATCGGGACGGCAAGCGGCGGACATTAGGCGCATGGCCCCGGGCTGTCACGGCGGCGGTGTGCCGGGGCAAAGGG
>VBOS01000115.1 GCA_005893185.1 Candidatus Eiseniibacteriota bacterium | reverse complement strand
CTGGGCGGAATGCTGGGCGCCGGAGTGAAGATCCCGCTCACGATCCTGAGGGTGCGGCTGGGGGGCTAGCGGCGCAGCGGCCGGAAGGAGCATCGGTCGGGCGGAAGCCCGACATCCGCGGCCGCCTCTACGGGATTCGCATGGTTCGCCGGAGACGCTCCTTACGCCCGCGTAGCTCCGCCGACACCGAGTCCAGCCGCTGCGCGCGCACGTACTCCGCGAGCCCATTCCAGCTCAGGCCCCAGATGGCAAGCGCGTGAGCGCGAATGGCGATGACATGGGCGCTGTCGAGGGAGTTCGACGCCAGCCGTTCCGCTCGACGTCTCGTCCCCCCTCGGCCGGGACGCGCTTCGCTCACCGAGTTGATCAGCGCGGCCCCATAATCACAATGGACCTGCCACAGGTCGGGTCGGAGCGCGAGAGCTCGGTGGAGGTACGGCAGGCTCTCGCTGGATTGGCCGAGGCGCGCGAGATCGACGCCGGCTAGATACGCCTGAAGGGCGTCCATGCCCTCGGGTGGGCCGGGTGCACAGATCGAGTGCGCCGGGTGCGCCACGGCCCATGCGACCGCCACCGCGAATGTGGCAAGCGCCCGGAGCACGGCCCTTCCTGGCGGCCCGATGCCCGTCCCGGGGCGGAAGGGAATCAACCGGCTTGCCTCCCTTCGGAAACCATTCGCACGCTCATCGTCCATCGACCCGCGGAACCCGCGCTCGAGCCGCGGGCAGGAAACTACCATGTCGACCTGCTTGGTGGGCCGCGCCCGAGAGCTCGCAGGCTCGGCAGTCACATTTGTCTCGGCCGGGCCCAGCACCTATGCTCGCGTCACGCCATCCACGGAGGAGGCCGCATGTTCGTCGAGGAATATCTCCAGGACCTGCGGCGCGACCGCTTCGCGCCGCCCGCGCTCCTGCTGTACGCACGGCGCATGGCCCAGCGTTCACGCGGCGAGATGGTGGCGAACCCGGGAGCTGTGCGCTCGGCGTGGACGCTGGCGCTCCTCTTCTTCGCGGCGGCCTTCCTCGCCGCCGTAGCGCTGGCGCTCGCAGGCGATCGCCATCTCGCCTACGACTTCTTCCTCGCCACATCGCTCGGGATCGTTCCGGCTTTCGCGCTCGTCACGATCTTCATCGGCGCGCTCCGCGACCACGAGGGCTACCGACTCTCCGCGCTCAACGTGCCGATCGCGCTGACGCTGCTGCGCGCAGTCATGCTCCCCGGCATCGTCCTGTTCCTGGAGGAGCGGCAGTTCGGGCTCGCCGTGGCCTGCTACGTGTTGGCCGCGCTCACCGACATCGCAGACGGATGGATCGCGCGGCGCTGGCGTCAGGTCACGACCCTCGGCACGGTGCTCGATCCGATCGTCGACATCGTCTTCAATTTCGCGATCCTGGGCGGGCTGTGGGCGGCCGACCTGCTGAAGCCCTGGGTGTTCGCGGTCGCAGCGGCGCGCTACGGCGCGCTGCTGGTGGGCGGCTCCTATTTCTACATCTTCGTGGGGCCGGTGCGCATCCAGCCCACCCTGTTCGGGCGGCTCACGGGCGTGCTGATGTCGGCGCTGGTTGCGCTGCTGATGCTGCTCACCGTCGCCCCGCACACGCTCGCCGAGCGCCTCGCGCCGCTCACCGAGAACGCGCTCGGCATCCTTCTCATCGCGACCGTTGTGCACGTCGTCGCGCTCGGGTGGTACAACCTCCGGATCATGACCGGCCGCGTGGAAGAGCAGGGACGCGTGGTCGGCGACGTGCGCTGGGGCGCGAGGTGAGGAGGGCGGCACGCGCCTCACCGCCGGTACGCGCCGCTCGTCGCTCGGAGGCCCTTCGGTGAGCCCCGCGCTCGAAGGCGATCTCGAGCACTTCTTCCCGGGCGAGGTGCTCCAGTTCCTCCAGCTCGCCCAGGCGCACGGGCGCCTCGAGCTCGAGCGTGGCAGCGAGCGTGCCGAGATCTACTTCGAGCGCGGGCGGCCGGTGTTCGCGCGCACCAGCGCGCCGTCTGTGAAGGCGGGAGAGGTCCTCGTTCATCGCGGCGTCTTGAAGCCCGAAGCGCTCGAGCAGGTGCTCGCGCGCCAGCAGGACCGCCCCGGGCAGCGTGTCGGCCAGATGCTGGTCGCGGCGGGCGCCATCACGCCCGCCGATCTCGAGGAGGCGGTGCAGGACGTGCTGCGGCGCATCGTCTACGGCGTCCTGCTGTGGCGCGGCGGACGGTTCCGCTTCCATCCCGGCGAGCGCGCCGAGCGCGAGGACATCCGGCTCGACTTCGACCTCGACCGCATGATCCTCGAGGGCCTCCGCCTCGCCGACCAGCCGCAGGCTCAGCGCTAGCGGCTTTGGCGGTTCCGCGTCAGCGAATGACCGCGATCCGTCGAGCTGCGCTCCCGGTCCGCGTCGCGATGCGGCACACGTAGACTCCGTCCGGGACGCGGCGACCGGAATCGTCGCGGCCATCCCATGCGAGCCGCGCCGGCCCCGCCGGCCATTCGCCATCGAGCAGCAAGCGCACCCGGCGTCCGTCGATCCCTGCGATCATGAGGCGCACTCGGCCGGCTTCGGGGACCGCGAACCGCAGCGTCGTTCCCACCACCACGGGATTGGGCTCGGGCGCGAACAGCTCGAGCACGCGCGCGCGTGCGCCTTCGCCCACTGCGACGTTGCTCGCGACCGTCAGGGTGTCGCTCGCGTACACCGTGCTCCAGATGCCGACGGTCGTGCGGGCCCGCGCCTCGATCACGTGAGTGCCCACCGCCAGCGGCGACGGAGTCCATGTGAAATCCTCTCCGTAGCCGTCGAACGCTCCGTCGCTGGCGGTCGCAGGGCTCCAGGGCCCGCCGTCGGCGCGGCACTCAACGGCCGCGATGCGCACGAGGGTCTGGTCGTGCGGCGGCGAGTAATTCGAGACCGGGTTGAGATTGGGGCGGGTCGCCACGCTCGCGCGCCCGCTCCAGGTGGGCGAGGGGGCGGTCGTGGGATCGGGCACGACCGGCGTGAGGCTGGTCCGCGGCGGAACGTCGAGCGGCTCGATCACGCCGTTGGCGTCCAGGTCGCGCCAGCCGAGCTGATTGCGCGTCGCGACGCACACCCGGCTGGAGTCGTTCTGGTCCATGATGCACGGCGCGCCGTCGTTGTCCGGCGCGTCGAGATACCCGCCGTACTGGACGACCCCGTTGTATTCGTCGGTGTCCATGAAGATGTGGCCGCTCTCGTGCATCGGCACAACTCCGTAGTAGCGCACGTAGTTGAAGGCCCAGGTCGAGTACCGCGACATGAAGACCCAGGGTCCGCCGTAATAGGCCCACGCGTACCCTCCGCCCGAGAACAGGCCCTGGTTCACGCTGGGATTGCTGTCGACGATGAAGATCGAGTAGCACCAGTTGGCCGCGAAGGCGTCGCGGATGGAGTGGTTGTACGCGAAGCACTTCTCGAAGCCGTTGGCGCCCGCCCAGCCGAGGTTCCCCAGCACCTCGTTCACCCACGTCTCGTCCATCGACATGGTGTTTTGGATCGGGATCCCGCTCACCGGCACGTTGGTATGGCTCTCGACGAAGAACGTGAGAAAGGTGGGCGCGCCGCCCTTGCGGACCCAGTTGTCGAGGGCCGCCTGCACGCCGCCCAGCGTCTGGCTGATCTTGATCGAGGTCCAGCTCAGGCCGGAGGTCGAGTCATCGAGCAGCCACACGCCCACGGCGACCCGGCCCGCGAGGAACTCGCTGGAGTCGTAGTAGTCGGCGCCATAGGGGACGTGAGTCGAGGCGTCGAGCAGGGTCGGGCCTGCACGCTTCGCGAGCGCGACCGGGCGCGGGCCGGCATCGGGCATGCGCGGGCCGGTCGGGCCCGCGGACCATGGAAGATCGGGTCCCGCTTCGAGATCGTCGAGCGTGAGCGCGAAGTTCCATGCCTCGCCCGCCGCGCGACGTCCGCCATCGAGGGCGGCGAGCCCGCTCTCCTCCACGCGCGAGCGATGTACCGCCGTGATCTCTCGGGTCACTTCCGCTCGTGCCAGAACGGCGTCGTCGGCGTAGACGACCGCAGCACCCGATGCCCAGATCACAGCTGCGTGGCCGCCCGCCGCCTCGATTCGGTCCGCGAAGGCCGCGAGCCCCGCCGGGCGGGCATCGCGGAGCGCCACGAAGGCGCGCGGCGCATCTTCCCAGCGGGCGGCGGCGGCCGCCACCGGGGCGCAGAGGAGCGCGCAGAGAAATGCCGGGCGCAGCGAGCGCGAGATCCAGATCATCTCCGAGTCCTCATCTTGCCGGGTGACGGCTCCCCATTGTGAGCCGCGCCCCCATACGGAACGTTAGGACATTGCGCCACCAGGAATCCAGGGGAATCCTCCCGCGCTAGGGACCGCTCGCGCTTCAATGGGAGGAGGCCGGCGCCTGACTTTTCTCCCGATCGCGGCTAATCTCCCACGCGCCGCACCGTCCGCCGCGCGACCCCGACCCGAACGCCCGAGCCCGTGACGAATCTCTCGTTTCATCTCGCGCCCAACGCGCCGTGGGTCATGCTGCTCGTCCTGAGCCTGGCGGCGATCCTGCTCGGGCGCTGGGCCTACCGCTTCGCCGTGCCGCCTGTGCCGGCTCTTGCGCGCCGCACCCTCACCGCGCTCCGCGCGCTGGCGCTCGTCGCCCTGCTGTGGCTCATTGCCCAACCCGTGCTCGAGCGCGCGCGCGGCGGGCGGCCGCATCTCGTCGTGCTGCTCGACCGCTCGCGCAGCATGCGGCTTCCGGTCGCGCCCGGCGGCCCGCCGCGCGCCACCGTCGCCCAGCGCGCGGTCGATGAGATCGCGCGGGCCTGGCATGGACGCGCGAGCGTCGAGGTGATG
>VBOS01000544.1 GCA_005893185.1 Candidatus Eiseniibacteriota bacterium | reverse complement strand
CGTGAGCACGGGGTCGCTGAGCTTGCCGAGCTTGAGGCTGAAGGCGGCCTTGTCGATCGCCGGCTCCATCGTGCCCTGCGTGAAGAACCCGAGGTCGCCCCCGGAGCGCGCGGAGTTGGGGTCGTCCGAGACGTCGGCCGCCACCTTCGCGAACTTCTCTCCCCCCTCGATGCGCTTGCGGGCTTCGAGCACGGCATCGCGCCCCTTGGCACTGGCCGCCGAGTCCGGCGTGACCGGAATCTGGATCACCGAGAGACGCACTTCGGCGGGAGCCTTCGGGAACTTCGACGGGTTCGCCTTGAAGAACGCCTCGGCCTCCGCCTGCGGCACCGCGCGGGACGGGAACTGCTTCGCCAGCAGGCGCTGGCCGAGCATCTGGAGGCGGACGTCATGGTGGTACTTCTCGCGTAGCCTGTCCTCGGTGGTGTTCTCGCGCCGCAGCTGCTCGCGGAACGCCTGCTCCTCGCCCAGCTCCTGGACCTTCTGCGCGAGCTGCTGTTCCACGACGCGGTCCACCTCGACGTCGCTCACCGTCAAACCCTGGCGCTTGGCTTCGGCCACGATCAGCTTGTCGTCGATGAGCTGGTCCAGCACCTGGCGGCGCAGCGTGTCCACCATGTCGGAATCCGGCTGCTGCTGGGCGCGCGCGAGCAGGAGGTAGAGCTGCTCCTCGACGTCGCTCTGGAGGATGACGTCGTCGTTCACGACCGCTGCGACCCCGTCGACGTGCTGGCCCCCGGCCGCCGAAGCGGTGCGCGCCTGTGCGCTCTTTGCGGTCGCTGCGCCCGGGGTGGCCGCACCGCTCTTTCCCGCCGCGGCTCCCGACGGCGGCGCAGCGCCCGCCGCAGCAGCTACCCCGGCGATGAGGGCGACAGCCAGCACCGCCCGTCTCAGGATCTCCAAACGAAGGCCTCCTAGGATTTGAGGATTTGAGCGCCGGGTTCTCCGGCCGGACGTGGAACGCGCGGCAGGTGTGGCGCCTCTGGTCTCGTGGCGCCTCGAGATTCTGCACGGTTTGGAAGAGCGGCGCAGTATAGCCCCCGCCCACGAAGCCAGCAATTTCGGGGCCGGCCGCCGGAACTGGGTTTGCCCCGCGCTGGTGCGTCCGATGTGCCGCGCCGGTCGTGCGGCGGCGCAGCAACCGTCGCCGGGCCGCCATACTTGCGCCCGGGTTGGCGCAGTTGCCATGCTCGTGGACGCGAAACGGGCGGGCGAAGTGGCGCCCGCGACCCTTCGAGTTCCCACCATGACGGAATCCCAGCCAGCGGCCGCCGTTCCATCCGCCCCCGGGCCCCCGGGGCCCGTGGCCGGATACCGCGGCCGGCGGGCGGTCGCGGTCGCCGCGATGCTCGTGGCTTTCGCGATCGGGATGCCGCGCTTCCTCACGCACACGCCCTACCCGCGCTTCGGCGTTGTGCTCGACTGGGCGAGCGCGGGTGACCGCCTGGCGATCGCGGAGATCGTGGGGCCCCCCGGGCAGGGCGTGTTCCGGAAGGGCGACCGGCTGCTCACATACGAAGGCCGACCGCTCACGCGCGAGTTCCTGCGCGAGCGCTTCACGAGGCAGGACTGGCCGCGCGGAGCCTTCACGCTCACGATCGAGCGCGACGGCCGCACGCTCGAGGTGGCGGTGCCGCCGCTGCGGCTCACCGCCTGGCAGCGCGTGCGCATCTACACGCTGCCGATCGCGGCGGTGTTGGCGGTGCCGATCGTGGCGTTCCTGCTCGTGTGGCGCAGGCCCGACCTGCCGACCGCGTGGGTGTTCCTGTGGTTCGCGTCGCTCCAGGGGCTCTCCGCGATCTTCGACCTCTTCCGCCACCCGCAGACCGATCTCTCGCCCGGGTTCCGCTTCTACCTCGGCTTCTACCACGCGCTCACCTACCTCTACCCGGCGGCGTTCCTGCACTTCATGACGGTGTTCCCGCGCCCCCGCTGGAGCGGGCGCTGGGCGTGGACCAGCGTGTGGTTCTGGCTGGTGGCGTTCACCTACACCGCCGGCCCCGCGATCCTGCCGCTCGCGAGCGTGCTCGGCCGGCCCGCCGATCCGATGTTCCAGTGGTTCGGCGCAGGCGTGCTCACGCTCGGCATCCTCTCGCTCCTCGAGCGCTACGCGCGCCCCGCGCGCCCGGGCTGGAGCCCGCGCTGGAGCGAGCGCGCGATCGCGCTCGTGGTCGGCGCCTCGATGCTCGTGGCCACGACCTTCTCCGTGTTCGAGGCGCTGATCGACGATCCGCGCGTGATCGCGCTCCTCACGCTCCCGTTCATGCGCCTGGTGCTCACGGTCGCAACTCTGGCGTGGCTTTCCTCGCCGCTCCTGATCGCGTTCCTGATCGCCAACGACCCGGCCTTCGATCCGCGGCGCCTGCTGGCGCAGGGCCTGCCCTACGCGCTGCTCTCGGGCGTGCTCGCCGGCCTCTACCTGCTGATCGTGCTCGCATCGCAGCGCGTGTTCGCCGCCGTGACCGGCGAGGAGGCGATGGTGTTCAACGTGGTGGCGGCGCTGATCGTTGCGTTCGCCTTTGCACCCCTGCGCGAGCGCCTGCAGCGCTGGCTCGACCGGCTGTTCGGGCGCGACCCGCGCACCCTGCGCCTGGCGCTCGACCAGGCCGGGCGCGAGCTCTTGGG
>VBOS01000114.1 GCA_005893185.1 Candidatus Eiseniibacteriota bacterium | reverse complement strand
ATCGGAGTGCTGGGACTCTGCTACCGCTTCACGCCCACCGTCACGCTCGCCGCCAACGTGGCGCACCTCAAGTTCGCGGACGACTCAACGACCGCGGCCCGGCTCGTGCCCGCGCTGCGCAAGCGCGAATCACCCGACGTCGTCCTGGTCGTCGGCCACATCCCGGCCGAGACCGACTCCACGCGGCGCGCGAACAGCGGGGACCTGCTGCGGCTCGCGCGCGCCATCCCGGGAGTTGACGCCTGGTTCGGAGGCCACAGCCACAACCGGGTGCTCGATACGATCGGCGGCGTGCCGGTGATGATTCCGGGCTCGCACGGGCAGATCGTGGCTGTGTGCGACCTGGTGGTGGACCCGGTCGCGCACCGCGTGGTCGAGCGCAGCGCGCGCCTCGTGACAACGTACGCGGACGAGGTCGAGCCGGATTCCGCGATGGCGGCACGCGTCGCGCGCTGGAACGCGAACGTCGCGCCGCTCGCCGCCTTGCCGGTCGGCCGCAACGCCCGGCTGCTCGGGCGCGGCGGTCCCGAGTCGGCGATCGGCGACCGATCTGCCGGAGGGCGTGGTCACGAAGGGTGCCGTCTACGAGGTCATGCCCTTCGAGAACACGATCTTCACGCTCGAGCTGACAGCGGCCGAGGTGCGCCGCGCGCTCGAAGACGGCCTGCGCTCCGGACGGGTCACGCAAGTGAGCGGCATCCGCTACGAGTTCGACAACAGCCGCCCGCGCGGCGACCGCGTCGTCTCCGTCACGCTGGCCGACGGCAAGCCGCTCGATGACGCCAAGCTCTACAAGGTCGGGTGCAACAATTTCATGGCGACCGGCGGGGACGACAACGCCGTGCTCTCGCAGGGGAAGAACCGCGCCGACACCGGGCGCAACGTGCGCGACGTGCTCGAGACCTACATCGCGGCGCGGTCGAAGAACGGCGGGACGCTGGATTGCAAGCTCGACGGGCGGGTCAAGCGCAGCGGGGGCGACGGCCGGTAGCGCGGGCGCAGCTTCCTAGAATCCTCCGCCCCCCTGCCCGTCCGGCCGCGTGAGGCCCGCGCGCTCGAGGTAGGACTTGACCCCGGTCGCGAGCTGACGCGCCATCTGCTTCTGGAACGCCGGGTTCTTGAGCAGAGATGCCTCGTAGGGATTGTTGATGAACGCCACCTCGACCAGCACCGACGGGAACTCGACCGACTTCAATACCATGAACCCGGCCTGCTTGACGCCGCGCGACTCGAGCCGGCGGTCGGCGGAGACGTGCTCGAGCAGCGCCTCGGCGAGGAGCTGGCTCTGCTGCATGGCGGAGGCGCGCTTCACGTCGTAGAGGATGTTCACCAGGTCGTCCTCCGCCTCGGGCGGCACGCCGCCCACCAGGTCGGCCGCGTTTTCGAGGCTGGCCAGATCGGTGTCCGCCTGATCGCTCGCGCCGCGCTGGGAGAGGAAGTAGACCTCGGTGCCGTTGCCGTGCCCCCGCCGCTTGGACGAGTTGGCGTGGATGCTGATGAAGAGGTCGGCCTTCACCTTCTCGGCGATCCGGTAGCGATCGCGCAACGGGATGAAGTAGTCGCCGTCGCGTGTGAGCACCGGGCGGATGCCCCCGATCTCCCCCAGCTCGTCGACCAGCGCCTGCGCCACGCCCAGCGTGACGCGCTTCTCGAGCACGCCGCCCGGCCCGTGCGCGCCTGTGTCCTCGCCGCCGTGGCCGGCGTCGATCGCCACGATGCGCACGCGGTCGCGACGCTTCTCGGCCGCGATGCCGGCGAGGCGCTGCATCTCGGCGGCGGCTGCGCCCGGGCGCTCGACGTCCACCACGACGCGGAACGGCTTGTCCTCCTCGGCCCCGAGCGTGAAGACACGGAAGTCGGTGGTGTCGCGGAACCAGAGGCGGAAGGTCGCCCCGGAATCTCCGGTCGCGATCGCGACGGAATCCACCACGCCGTCGGCCACCACCAGGCGCTCGGGCACGCCGGAGCCCCGCGTGGTGGCGACGCCCGGCAGGGTGACGGCGAGCGCCTGGGGTCGCCCGCTGTCGGGAGCGACCAGCGTCGCTTCTGCCGACAGGTCGAACACGACGCGCGTGTTCGCGGGCCCCGGCCACGAGCGCACGGCGGTCACGGTGACCGCTGCGCCCGAGGCCGCGCCGGGAGCGGCGCCCGCCGCGAGCAGGGCGGTGAGCAGCAAGGCCCGCGCCGCGGTCCACCGCGACGCCGGCGCGTCAAGCCACGAGCCCCGACTGCCCTGCATGAGCGATCCGCCCTCCCTGGCGAGCGATTCCTCCCGACAATCTACGCGCAGCGCGTATCGCTACGCTAGTCCTTCAACCGGACCGGCACGTACGTGGTCCGGTTCCCGCGCTTGACCAGCAGCACAGCATGCTGCTTGCCCGAGTTCTTCGCGGCCTTGAGCTGCTCGGCGAACGCTGCGGCCGAGCGCACCGCCTTGCGGTTCACCTCCACGATGATGTCGTTCGGCTCGAGCCCCGCGTCCTCGCCCGCGCTCCCGCTCTCGACGTCCGTGACCACAACGCCCCCTTCGCCGTCGCTGGACGTGCGCTCCGTGGACTTGAGGTCCCGGACCTGGATGCCGGCGAGCTTCGGGGTGGCGGGCACATCTTCGGGGGCGCCGCCGTTCTCCGCGATCTGCGCGTCAGGCCGCGGCCCGAGCGTCATCGTCAGCGGCACGTGCTTGCCGTCGCGCAGCACCACCAGGTTCACCTTCTGCCCGATCGGCATATCGGCCACTTTGAGCCGAAACTTCTGCACGTCGCTGACCGGCTGGCCCTCGAACTCCACGATCACGTCGTTGCGCCTGATCCCGGCGCGCTCGGCAGGCTGGTTCTTGAGCACCTCCTGAATCACGACGCCCTGGTCGCCGTGGATCCCGAAGCCCTCGGCCATCTCCGGCGTGAGCTCTGCGAGCTGGACGCCGAGCCATGCGCGCTTCACCTCGCCGTGCGCGACGAGCTGCTCGGCCACGTGCCTCGCGAGGTTGATCGGGATCGCGAAGCCGATGCCCTGGCCGCTGGGGTTGATCGCGGTGTTGATGCCGATCGCCTCGCCCCGGATGTTGCACAAGGGCCCGCCGGAGTTCCCGAAGTTGATCGAGGCGTCGGTCTGGATGAAGTCCTGGTAGCTCGGCGTGCCGCCCCAGATGTTGAGGTTCGAGCGCCCCTGGGCGCTGATGATCCCGACCGTGACCGAGCCGCGCAGCTCGCCCAGCGGGTTCCCCATGGCGATCGCCCAGTCCCCGACGCGGAGCCTGTCCGAATCGCCGAGCGGCAGCACGGGAAGGTTGTCGCCCTCGATCTTGATCACGGCCACGTCGGTCTCGGGGTCGGCGCCGATCACCTTGGCCTTGAAGCTGCGCTTGTCGTTGAGCGTCACCGTGATGTCGCTGGCGTCGCGCACCACGTGGTTGTTGGTGAGGATGCGGCCCTCGCGGTCGATGATGAACCCCGAGCCAGAGGACGGCAGCGTGCGCGGACGCTGCCCGCCCTCACCGAAGAAGCGCCGGAAGATCTCGTCCTGAGGATCCTCGGAATCCGAGCTGGCCTTCTTGCGCACGTCCACGAACACCACGGCCGGCAGCGCGCGCTCGACCAAGCCGACGAACGGGCTCTCGGGCAGGTCGCCGCTCGATGTGGTCGCCGAGAGCGTGCCGCGCTCGGCGCGCGGCGCGCGCGGCAGATCGAAGCCGGCGCTGAGCACGAGACCGATCACGACGCCGACCACCAGGATCAGGACGGCGCTCAGGTAGTAGCTGCGGGGCCGGGTCTTGAAATCAGGGCTGCGAACCATTCCATCTCCCTCCATCAATCGGAGCCTTGGCCCGCAGAACGGGGGGCTCCGCGGGGTGCCGGAGCGCATCGGGCTCCGGCGTCAAACATGAACTCGGTGTCCTGCCATGGTATCGGTCGCGGACCGCGATTGGGTCATCGGCCGGTCAAGAGTGCCTGCTTCTCGGCCGCCTGCACTATAGACGTTTGGAGGCCCTCGCGGGTTCGCCGGGGTTAAGCTGCCGCGCTCCAGGCGCAGCTTCCCGCCCGCCGGACGCGCATCACGGCAGCCACGCGAGCCGCGGCTCAATCCCGTCGGGCTGGCGGTTCATGAATTGTCCAGGCTAGACTGGCCGGCCATGGCCCACGGCGCGGTCTTCTTCATCTCCGACGCCCATCTCGGCGCCGCGCCGCCCGACCGCGAGGCGGACCGCACCCGGCGCCTTCACGATTTTCTGAACTCCCTTCCCGGCCGCGCCGAAGCGCTTTTCATCGTCGGCGATCTGTTCGACTTTTGGTTCGAGTATCGCGATGCGATCCCCCGCCGTTACTTCGAGACCCTTGCCCTGCTGCTGCGACTGCGCGAGGCCGGCGTCGAGATCACCTATTTGAACGGGAACCACGACTTCTGGTTGGGTGCCTTTCTGCGCGACACGATCGGCGTCCTTACCCACCACGACGCGCTCCCGGTCGAACGCCAGGGAAGACGGATCTGGCTCCACCACGGCGACGGGCTGATCGGCGGAGATCTCGGCTACCGCATGCTGAAGCGGGTGATCCGTCACCCCGCGAGCATCGCATTCTACCGGCTGCTGCATCCCGACCTCGGCATTCCCTTCGCGCACTGGATTTCCCACTTCTCGCGCGAGTCGCGGGACGAGCTGCGCTTCGACGGCGACCGGCTGTGTAACGAGATCGCGGCCCCCCGCTTCGCCGAGGGCTTCGACGCCGTGATGATCGGCCACTTCCATCGCACGTACGAGCGCCGCGAGGGCGGGCGCGAGTTCTTCGTGCTCGGCGACTGGATCCGGAACTTCAGCTACGTCGCCCTGGAGCAGGGCCGGCTGCGCCTCGACGTCTGGCCCGCGCACCCCGCGCTCGAGCCCGCCACCGCCGCCCGCTGACGCCGAATCCGCCTCAGAACTGGGCCGAGAGCGACAGGCGATGGGTGTCGCCGAGGTCGAGTCCGGACGGCACGTACGCGTAATCGAAGCGCATCACACCCGTCGCGTAGCCGGCGCCGACCCCGAACGTCGCGTTGCTGTCGTCGAGCCGGAAGCCGAGCCGCACAGCAGCTCCCATGGCGCCCGCCAGCTCCCCGCCCAGCATCGCCAGCCCGCTCCGCCCGCGCGTCATCCGGCTCTCGAGGGCGCCGATCATGCGGTAGCCGCCTCCCAGCGCGAGGCGGTACGAGACGCCACCCTGCACTCCGGTCGGCAGCTTCACCGGCGCGCCCGGCTCGCCATCGATGTCGTAGGTCGCAGATGGGCCGAGGTTCTGGGCGCTGAGGCTCACGCGCACCCCGGGCCACGATGCCGGCTCGTAGGTCATGCCGGCGCCGAATGCGTAGGTGCCGACGGCCTTGTTCGCGATGCGCTCGCGCAACAGCGATGCGCTGCCACCCGCCTTGAGCCCCGGCGCCACGCTGCCTCCGACCCCGAGCGCGAACTCGAGATCGTGCCCGCCGAAGCTTCCCGTCAGGTTGCCGATCTCGTCGCGCTGCTCGATCGGCTCCGAGTAGAGCGCGCGCACCGATCCGCTCACGCCGCAGCCGAACCAGCGCCCCGCCACCGCGAACTGCTCGTCGCGCAGCTTCTGGTAGAGCTCGGAGTGGCTCGCCGTGATCTCGGTTCCGCGGGTGGCTTCGAGCCCCGCCGGGTTCCAGAACGCCGCCTCGGCGCCGGTCGCGATCGAGGCGTATGCGCCTCCCATCGCAGAGGCCCGCGCCCCGCCCGGGATCTCGAGGAACGCGAAGCCCGGAGGCGTCGCGAAAGACGGCGCCGGCCTCGAGCACACGCCCGCAACCAGCGCCGCGCACGCTGCGTTCGTGAAGCTGCGCAGCCGCCGCCGGGCGGCTGCGCCGCTCATGGGGAGCGATCGCACTCGGCTCAGCCGCCTCCCCGCTCACGGCGGCCTGCGCCGCCGTCGCGCGCGCCTCCCGACCGACCCGTGTCTCGCGGGCGCTCGGGCGGCGGGGCCGGACGCTCCTGGCGCGGCGCCTGAACCGCGGGCGCCGGCCGCTC
>VBOS01000113.1 GCA_005893185.1 Candidatus Eiseniibacteriota bacterium | reverse complement strand
GCCGCCACCACCCCCTTCACTCCGCACCTCTGCGCCTCGGCCCACGGGCAGGAACGGCGATGTGCCGCGCCCGCGGAGCACCGTGGCTGTGAGGTAGCCGGGAGGCGCCGTGCTGCCACCCTGGCGCCACCGCTCTTCCGAGCCGAACTTGGATGGCGGCTGGTATCCCGGCGGCGGCGGCGACTTGTAGCGCCTGAGCGTGCCACCGCCCCACAGATTGTTCCAGCGCGACCAGCCGTCCCACGACGAGTACCATCCTCCGCCTTCCCAATAGGGGTGGTAGCGCGGAGGGCAGGTCGGGTGGTACACGTAGACGAAGTAGGGCACGTAGCCGTACCAGTAAGCCGGGCCCCAGTACCACGACCAGTTCACCCGCAGGTCGAAAACGCTGCAGGTCGCGTAATAGGGGTCGAAG
>VBOS01000120.1 GCA_005893185.1 Candidatus Eiseniibacteriota bacterium | reverse complement strand
GGCCCTCGGACGGCTCATGGACGGGGTGCTGATGGTGGTGAAGGCCGAGGGGTACGATGTGCAGATCATCCAGCGAGCCAAGGAGCAGCTGCAGAAGAACGGATCCCAGATCCTCGGCGCGATCCTGACCCAGGCTCGGATGGACCTGGCGGACCCGCTCTACTACTACTACGGCGCGTACACGCGCCGCTGAACGTGAGAGCTGGTCCAAGGAGGAAGAGGACGACATGACAACGCCGAAGGCGCTTCGAACCCGCGAGCAGTTCCTGCCATTTGCCGCCCCGCTCGTGGGGCAGGAAGAGGTGGACGCCGTGGTCGAGTGCGTACGGTCGGGCTGGCTGACGACTGGTTTCAAGGTGAAGGAATTCGAGAAGGCGTTCGCCGAGGCCATCGGGTGCCGCCACGCACTGGCGGTCAACTCGTGCACGGCGGCGCTTCACCTCGCGCTGGAGGCGATCGGGGTGGGTCCCGGGGACGAGGTGATCACGAGCCCCATGACCTTCACTGCGACCGCGGCCGTGGTGGAGCACATGGGCGCGCGTCCGACGTTCGTGGACTGCGAGCCTGACACGCTCAATCTCGACGCGCGCGCGCTGGAGAAGCGCATCACCCCGCGGACGAAGGCCGTTCTGCCGGTCCACTTCGCCGGGCAGGCGTGCGACATGGACGCCATCCTCGAGATCGCGAGACGGCGCGGGATCAAGGTGATCGAGGATGCCGCCCATGCCATCCCGACCCGTTACAAGGGACGCCTGATCGGGACGATCGGTGACATCACCTGTTTCAGCTTCTACGCCACGAAGAACGTGACGACCGGCGAAGGGGGCATGGTCGCGACCGATGACGACGGATACGCGCAGCGTGTCCGGCTCATGCACCTCCACGGGATGAGCCGGGACGCATGGAAGCGCTACCAGGAGGGGGGCTCCTGGTCCTACGAGATCCTCGCGCCGGGGTTCAAGTACAACCTGTCCGACGTGGCCGCCGCGATCGGCATCCCCCAGCTCAGGCGCTGCGACGAATTCCACGCCCGTCGCAGCTTGATCGCGCGGCGTTACCACGAGGCGTTCGCCGGGCTCGACGGGCTCCGCGTGCCGGCGGTTGCCGACGAGTTCAGCCACGCCTGGCACCTCTACGTCATCCAGCTCGAGCTGGACGCGCTGCGGATCGATCGCGACGAGTTCATCCGCGAGCTGGGCCGCAGGAAGATCGGCGTCTCGGTCCACTTCATCCCGCTTCACATCCAGCCCTACTACCGTGATCGGTACGGCTACGCGGCCGGGGACCTGCCGAACGCCTTCGGTGCGTTTCAACGCATCATCTCGTTGCCGATCTACGCGAAGATGACCGACGAAGACGTCGAGGACGTGATCGCCGCGGTCCTGGACACGGTGGAGTCCTTCCGCCGATGAAGAGGGTGCTGGACTTCCTGCTGTCGGCAGCGGGCCTGATCCTGCTCGCCCCGATCTTCCTGATCGCGGCCGTCGCGGTCCGGCTCGACAGCCCGGGCCCCGTGTTCTTCCGCCAGCGGCGCATGGGGCGGTACCTCAGGCCGTTCCCCATGTTCAAGTTCCGCACCATGGTCCACAACGCCGCGGAGATCGGCCCTGGGATCACGGTGGGCCGCGACCCGCGAATCACGCGCGTCGGACACTTCCTGCGGCAGACCAAGATCGACGAGCTGCCTCAGCTCTGGAACGTCCTGTGCGGAGACATGAGCCTGGTCGGCTCGCGGCCCGAGCTCGAGCAGTACGTCATGATGTACGCGCAGGACTATCGCTCGATCCTCAAGGCACGCCCCGGGATCACGGACGTCGCGTCCATCGTCTACCGGGACGAGTCCGACCTCCTGGCCCAGAGCGGGGATCCGGAGGAGACCTACGTCCACGTCGTCCTTCCGGACAAGATCCGGATGGCGCGGCACTACACCCGCGATGCCTCCCTGCTGAACGACCTCAGGCTGATCACGGCCACGCTGGTTTTCCTGATCTATCCCGACAAGGCGTTCGACCGGCTGCTGGCCGCGATGGGTCGTCACCGGGTCGCGATCACCGCCGCCCTGCAGGCGATGCTGTTCGCGGCCGCGAATGTGGCAGCTTTCGCGCTGCGTTTCGACGGAACGGTGCCGGCGACCGAGTTCCGGATGTTCCTGCATACGGTGGGCCTCGTCGTCGTGATCCGGATGATCTGGGCCCAGGCCTTCGGTCTGTTCCGCAGCGTGTGGAGGTTCACCGGCGTGCGCGACCTGGAGAGCATCCTGGCGACCACGACGCTCAGCTCGCTCACCATCCTGCTGGGGGTCGCGACGATCCACGCCTTCTCCCCCTACTCGCGCGCTGTGATCGTGCTCGACTGGGTGTTGTGCAACTGCTTGCTCGGCGGGATCCGGATCCTGCGTCGCTTCCACGAGACCGTCAAGAACGCGGCGCTGCTGCGGAAGAAGGTTCTGGTCGTGGGCTGCGGGGATTCGACGGAGCCCGTGCTGCGCGACATCGCGAACAACCGATTCAAGGACTACCGGGTGATCGGCCTCGTGAACGGCGATCCCGACGAGGTCATCATCGCCTGCTCGTCGGGCCCGGGCGACCGGCGCGAGGAGATCGTGGACAGCTGCCGAAAGTCGGGCAAGCCGTTCCGCATCGTGCCGGACCTCCGCGACGTGCTGATCGGCCGGGAGATTCCCGAGCTGACCCGAAGCTTCGAGGCCGACGACCTGCTGTTCCGCGAGCCGATCCGCTCGGACGGAACCGATCTCGCGACGCAGTTCGCGAACCGCCCGGTGATGATCACGGGCGCCGGCGGCTCGATCGGCTCCGAGATCACCCGTCAGATCGCGGCGTGCCACCCCTCGCGCGTGATCCTGTTCGAGAAGCACGAGAACAGCCTCTACGAGATCGAGCGCGCGCTCCGCCTGGCCGGCTATGGCTCCGAAATCGAGCCGGTGATCGGCGACGTCACGGACGCGCAGCGGGTGGACAAGGTCATGGCGAAGTTCCAGCCCGAGTTCGTCTTCCATGCCGCGGCCTACAAGCACGTCCCCATGATGGAGCGCAACGCCCGCGAGGCGTACAAGACCAACGTGCTCGGGACACGGACCGTGGCCGAAGCCGCGATCCGTCACGGGGCCGGACACTTCGTGCTGATCTCCACCGACAAGGCGGTCGAGCCGGTGAGCGTGATGGGGATGACCAAGCGCATCGCCGAGCTCGCCGTGCAGGGCCTGCAGAACGGCGGCGGCACGCGCCTGTGCACGGTGCGCTTCGGGAACGTGCTCGAGAGCAGCGGGAGCGTGATCCCCCTGTTCCGCGAGCAGATCGAGCGGGGCGGGCCGGTGACGGTGACGCACCCCGATGCCACCCGCCTGTTCATGACCATCCCCGAAGCGGTCCAGCTGATCCTGCACGCGGCGACGTTGGGGAAGGGCGGCGAGGTCTTCGTCCTCGACATGGGCAAGCCGGTCCGGATCCTGGACATGGCTCACGCGCTGATCCGGCTCTACGGGTTCCGGCCGGGCCGGGACATCCGGATCGTGTTCACGGGCCTCCGGCCGGGCGAGAAGCTCTACGAGAAGCTCTTCAACGACAACGAGCAGATCTGGAAGACCACGCATCCCAAGATCCTCATGGCCACGACCGGCGCTCCCGAAGAGGAGAAGCACGAGGAGGTCCGCAACCTGACCCGCGCGGTCGCCGCCGCGACCCGCATCAACACCCTGGCGGACGTCGGGCTCGTGCCCGAGGTGCCCGTATGAGCGAGCCCAAAGGCCCGATGGGAGATGTGGCGAGCCGGATCCCCGCGCGGAATGTACGCGGCGTGGATGGCTGGGGGATCTACCTGGCCTTCGTCGTCGCGCTCGCGCCTCTGGCCGTGCCGATCGGCGACTACCAGCTGGCGATCCTGGACGCCTTCAGCGCAGTCGCCCTCGCGGTCTTCGCGATCGGGGTCCTGTCCCGGCGGATCGAGCCGCGGGCTCCGTTCCTGGCCGCAGCTTTCGTGATCGCGACCGGCAGCCTGATCGCGGTCGTGAACGCGGAGTCGGTGCCGGCCGCCGCCGTGGCCCTGGTCCAGGACGCCTACCTCTACGTCTGGTTCATCATGCTGGTGAGCGTGATGAGGCTGCGGGGCGATCTGGTGGGCTTGAGGATGGGATGGGTGGCCATGGGGTGCATCGTGGCGATCGTGGCGCTCGTGGGCGTCATGCTCAAGGGGAACGCGACGATCGCGGGGATCGTGGGCCCCAAGGGCGCGCGCGCCACCGGCACGTTCACCGACCCCAACATGTGCGCCGACTACCTGGGCATGAGCCTGTTCATCGCCCTCAGCCTGAGCGGACACGTCGGCCGGTTGCTGCGCTGGGGAGCGGTCGCGCTCCTGTTCACGGCGATCGTGGCCACGAAGTCCAATGGCGGAGCGCTCTCGTTGATGGTCGGCCTCATGGTGTGGGCGGTGGTGCGGGCGCGGACTCGGCGCCTCCCGCTCCCCGTGCTCGCCGGTGCAGCTTTGCTCGCCGTGAGCGTCGTGCTCTCGGCTTGGTGGATGGCGGCCGGCTTCGGCGTAGCGGACCAGCAGCTCAAGGGGTTCGAGGCCAGGAGCTTCCTGGCCCGGGCCGGACACAGCTCCGAGGGCCGGCTCAAGATCTGGCGCCAGCTCGAGCAGACACTCCAGAAGTCGCCGCTCGGCATCGGCCCCGGCAACAGCCGCTGGGTGGCACTGACCGTCGAAGGGCGCGAGCGCCCTCACTCGATGTACTCGAAAGAGGCCCACAACGACTACCTGGCCTACGCGATCGAGCGCGGTCCGCTGGCCCTCCTTGCCCTGCTCTTCCTGTTGTGGCAGGCCTTCGCCAAGGTGAGGTTCATGTGGAAGCGCAGGTCGCGCTCCGCAGCGGCCGATCGCTCGGCCGGCGCGCCGGCGGCTGCGCTGGCGGGCGCGCTCGCATGCTCGGCCGTGCATTCGCTCACCATCGAACGCCTGCACTTCCGGCACTACTGGCTGCTGTTGGCGATGGTGTGCGCCCTGGCGGAAACCGCGCGGCCCCTCGCAGCCCGACGGAGCGCCACCGCGCCGGAGTCGGAGAAGACCGCGCCGCCTCTTGCCCTCGCCCGGGCATGAGCGGGCCCGCCACGATTCCGGAGAAGCCGCGGTGAGCCGCGCAGCCCGGGAGACCGGGCAGGAGAGCGAGACGACGGATCGGCCCGCGACCGTGATTGGTCGCGGGTTTTCTTTCCGCCTCGGCGCCCAGGCGTTGAGCGCGCTCGTCAACGTGGCCGGCATGGTGCTGCTGGGGGGATACCTGGCGGCGTCCGGGTACGGCCAGTACGCGTTCTACTACGCGCTGGTGCCGCTCGTAGCTGCGCTCAGCGACCTGGGCGTGGGGGCGATCGTCACGCGCGAGGTGGCGCGAGACCAGGCGCTCGGCGCCCGCACCCTGGGCGACGCCATCCTCGTGAAGGGCGTTGTGTCGGCCGCCTTGCTCCTGATCGTGACCGTGAGCGCGCCCCGGCTGCTGGACCCTCAGCGGCTGATCGACATCAGCCAGGACATCGGCGTTTGGTTCTTCCGCGCGCACGACCGGCAGGATCTGGAGGGGCTGACGCTGCTCGCCGGACAGGGGCTGTGGCTCGCGGGGATCGGGCTGTGCGCGGGCCTGAGGCTGCCGGTGGCGTTCGCGATCGGCGTTTCGACGCTGGCCTTCGCACTGCGCGCCCTGCTGGCCGCGGTGATCCTGTCGCGTGGACTGTACCTTCCGGTGTTCGCGCCCGAAGCGCGCCGCCTCAAGTCCCTGGTGGCCGAGGGGCTGCCGTTCGGGCTCGCGATGTTCACGGTGGTGCTCTACGGGCGCGTGGGGGTTCTCCTCCTCAAGTGGCTGGCGAACGACAGCGCGGTGGCCTACTTCAACGTCGGCTACATGCTGTCGCAGCCGCTGGGCTTCATCTCATCTGCGCTCAGCATCTCGGCCTTCCCCTCGATCGCGCGCCGCGCGCAGAACGGGTCGCGTGGGATGGGCGATGTGCTGCGCAAGACCATCAAGTACCAGCTCGTGATGGCCGTGCCCATCGCGGTCGGGCTGTCGCTGCTGGCGGAGCGCGTGATCCCGTTCCTGTTCCGGCACGGAGATTTCCACGCGGCCGGCGGAGCGCTGCGGATCCTGAGCCTCGGGCTTCCGCTGATCTTCCTCAACCTGACGTCGCGCTACGTACTCACCGCCATGAACGCTCAGCGTTCGTATCTCGTCGCCATCGTGATCGGGCTCGCGGTCAACCTCGCGCTGAGCGCGGCCCTCGCCCGTCCGCTCGGGGCCGTCGGGGCGTGCGTGGGCCTGCTCGGAGGCGAGCTGGCGGTGTTCCTCGCTTGCCAGAGGATCCTCGGCCGCTTCGTAGGGATCACGACGATCGCAGCTGAGATGGCGAAGCCCGCACTCGCCGGGGTCGTGATGGGGCTGGCCGTGATCGCGCTGCGCCCGGCAAACCTGCTGCTGGTCCCCTTCGTGGGGGCCCTGGCCTATGTCGGCATGCTGTTTGCGCTCCGGGTGTTCGGCCGCGACGAGCTCCGGGTGCTGCGTGGCGTGTACGTCTCGTTCAGGCTCCCCGGATCCGCGTTGCTGATGAGGGCGAGAAATCATTCATGAAGCCAGTCGCCACAGCGCCATCCGGCCTCCGTCTGATCGAGGGGGGCGGGGTGGCGGAAGCGAATCGTGCCCCCGCGAACGGATTCGGGTTGCGGGCGGCTCCCGGGGGTATCGCACCCGATGCGCACCTTGCCGCGGGGAAACTCACCCGCGTCGGACTCGGCGAGCGCGTCCCGCCTGCGATCTTCGAGCGGCTGGAGGAGATCGCGCGCCTCCCGTATGTCGAGCGGGTCCTGGCGCTGCCCGACGTCCACTGGAAGGAACAGATGGAGGTCCCGTCGAGCATCTCGATCGCGACCCGCAACGTCGTGGTTCCCGAGTTCACATCGGCGGCCGTCAACGACGGGATGGGCGTCGTGCGCACCAGCCTGCGGGAGAGCGACGTCACGCCGGAGCGCATGGCCCGGTTCTTCACCGGGATCAACGCCCATTCCGCCGCACATTTCTTCGATACCAACCGCTACAGCATCTCGAGCGATGAGCTGCGGCGGGCTGTGACCGCTGGCGCAGCTGGGCTCGTGCCCCGCTACGGCCTGCCGGAATCCGTCCTCGACCGTTTCGAAGACGGCGGCCGCGTCCCGGATCGGGGAGACGGGCCCGTGTCGCTCGGCGAGGTCGTGCCGCTTCCGCTGCTCGCCACCCGCTTCTCCCGATCGGAGATGGGCCTCAACTTCGGCGGGAACCATTTCCTCGAGGTCCAGGTCGTCGACGAGATCCTCGACGCTGAGGTGGCGGCGCGGTGGGGATTCGAGCGCGGCGCGGTCGTGGTCATGTACCACCTGGGTCCGGGCCCGTTCGGCGCGACGCTGCTTCACCACTACTCGCGCCGGCTCAAGCTCCCGGCCTCGCCGCACCCCCCTCGTGGCGCAGTCGGAAGAAGGACGGCTGCTTCGCGAGGCGCTCGCGATGGCGATCAACTTCGGGTACGGCTACCGCCTGGCGACCCTGCGCGCGATCCTCGATGGACTGCGGGAGAGCATCGCGCCCGACGTCCAGGCCGAGCTGTTCTGTGACATCTCGCACAACGGCGAGCCCGAGCGCCACAGCGAATCCGGAATCGAATGCGTGGCCCGAAGCAACGCGTGCCGACTCGAACGCGGCACGCCCACCATCGTGGCCGGCTCGTACGACGTTCCCTCCTACCTCGGCATCGGCTCCGAGCGAATCGACGCGCGGCTGGATTCCTACGATCACGGCGCCGGACACCTGATCGACCGTTACCGCGAGACCGACCGGCTGCCGCCCGCAGCTGGCGTGGTCGAGCGCTTCCGCATGACGCGAGGCCGGGACGCCCGCGTCCTTCGTCACGACCGGGCCCCGGTGCGATCCGCGGACCCGATCGAACGTCTCATGGAGTGCTTCGAACAGCGCCGGATGATGCGCGCGGTCATCCGACTGCGGCCGCTCGGCAACCTCAAGAACTGACGCCCGACCGGATGGGAGTCCTCACCCGACTCCCTGCGCAACCAAGGATTCGCAACCATTCGCCGCAGCTTCATCATTCTGAGCGCCCTCGCGTGCCTCGCCGGGCCGTCGGGCGCGGCCGTGATCTGGGACCCCGATCATCCGAGCACGGGCACCTACTATGTCGACCGCTCGGACCCCGCTTGCTCCAACACGGGGCCAGGCACAGAGGCGCAGCCTTATTGCACCATCTCGGCCGCGGTCGGCAACCGGGGCGGCCCGGGAGTCACGATCCTCGTCAAGCCCGGAGTGTACCCCGAGCAGGTCATGCTCAAGTCCGGAGCCCCGAATGCTCCGTTCCAGCTGAGGGCGCTTCCCGGCGTCGTCGTCGACGGTGCCGACCTCTTCTCGGATCCCGCCAAATGGGTGCAGGTCTCCGGGAACGTGTGGCTCGCCCCAGACGTGACCTGGAATCCAGCTCAGGTGTTCGCCGACGGGGCGCGCCTCGCCGCCTCGAACGCGCAGCCGGCCTCGCTCCCCGCCCGCAGCTTCGTCTGGGCACAGGGCGCCGGCCTGTACGTGAACGCCGGCGGAGGCAACCCGGCCACCCACCAGGCCATGGTCGGACACCGCGCCAACGGATTCACAGCCAACGGCAGAAGCTGGGCGACGGTCGATGGCTTCACCGTCATGCGCACCGAGGACCGCGGCATCTACCTGTTGGGCTCGTGCGCGAACGTCACGCTGACGCACAACAC
>VBOS01000543.1 GCA_005893185.1 Candidatus Eiseniibacteriota bacterium | reverse complement strand
TGCACATCGTGTGGGTGGACGAGACCGAGTGCATCGGCTGCAACCTGTGCTCGTCGGTGTGCCCGGTGGCGGGCTGCATCACGATGAAGGACGTGACGAACGGCGCGTCCTTCGAGTCGTGGAACGACCGCATCGCGAAGGGCACGGCCTACGTGCCGGGCGGCCTCCACGACCCGACGGGCGCCGCCGTGACGGGAGCGCACCCGAAGACGTGACGGGGAGGCGCGCGGAGCAGAGCCGACCGGACCCGACATGAGCGAAGCAGCCGGGCAAGGGACGAGCGATGCGAAGGAGGAGCCCTACGGGCTGATCGCTTCGTACACGCGGCCCGGCCATCCGGATTTCCTCGATCTGCCCTGGCACCTTCCGCTCGCCGGCTGGTCCTCGAGCTGCCCGCGCATCGTCCAGGTCGAGCGCGGTCTCTCGCGCCACGAGGTCCTGTTCGTGAGCTACCCGCCCGCGATCTACGCGCTCAAGGAGCTGCCGTCGGGCGTGGCGGAGCGCGAGTACGACCTGCTGCTGGAGCTCGAGAAGCGCCACCTGCCGGCGGTGACCCCGGTGGGGCGAGCGCGCACGCGCACGATGGCGGGAGAGGAGCTGAGCGTCCTCACCACGCGCTTCCTCGACAGCTCGCTTCCGTATCGGACGCTGTTCCACGCGCCCGGCCTCGCGAGCTATCGCGAGCGCCTGCTGGACGCCGTCGCCGGGCTGCTGGTGCGGCTCCATCTGGCGGGCTTCTACTGGGGCGACTGTTCGCTCTCGAACACGCTGTTCCGGCGCGACGCCGGGGAGCTGCGCGCCTACCTCGTGGACGCTGAAACCTCCGCATGCAAAGACGCCCTGACCGACGCCGAGCGCCACCAGGACCTGCTGATCATGGAGGAGAACCTGGCCGGCGAGCTGGCCACGCTCGTGGCGCAGGCGGCGGGCCCGCCGGTCGGCGCCGAGACCGGCCGTCAGGTGCGCGAGCGCTACGCCCGCCTGTGGGAGGAGATCACGCGCGAGGAGACACTCTCCCCGGTCGAGAGCTACCGCATCCACGAGCGCATCCGCGCGCTCAACGCGCTGGGCTTTTCGGTGGGCGAGGTGGAGCTGGTGGCGACCGGCGAGCGGAACCGGCTGCGGATGCGGACGATCGTCACCGACCGCGACTACCACCGCCACCAGCTGCACACGCTCACGGGCATCGTGGCCGGCGACCGCCAAGCGCAACGGATGCTCGACGAGATTCACGAGATCAAGGCCATGCTAACGCGCGAGCAGCACGGCGACGTCCCGTTGAACGTCGCCGCCTACCACTGGATGCGCGAGCGCTACGAGCCCGCCCTGCGCAAGCTCGCCCCGCTCGTCGCTGCGACCGGCGACGCCCTGGAGCTCTACTGCCAGGTGCTCGAGCACAAGTGGTACCTGTCCGAGCGCGAGCACCACGACGTCGGCCTGGGGCGCGCGCTCGAGGACTACGTCGCCCGCGTGCCGGGGGCCGCGTGAGCCCGGCTCCAAGCTTCGCCCCGCTCTCCCCACCGTGCGACGGCGCGGGTCGAGAGCGAAGCCCCGGCAGGAGACGGCTCCGATGACTCGTCGTCGGCTCACGCTGTGCGCAGCTGTCGCGGCGTTGCTGCTGGCGTGGCGCTCGGCCGCGATCGCAGGCACCCCGGCCCCGCCGCCGCTCGCCGCCAGCATTCCGGACGGCGCGGGCGGGACGATCGTGGTCTGGGAGGAGTTCCGCAGCGCCACGAACTACGACATCTACGCGCAGAAGCTGAACGCCGCCGGGGTGACGCAGTGGGCGACGGGCGGGGTGGTGGTTTGCGCAGCGGCGGACCGACAGCAATCCCCGCAGCTCGTTTCCGACGGCGCGGGCGGGGCGATCGTCGCGTGGCTCGACTCCCGCAGCGGGGCCGTCCACGTTTACGCGCAGCGCGTGAACGCCGCCGGTGCGCCGCAGTGGACCCCCGACGGAGTTGCGCTCTGCACCGCCGCGAACTCCGAGTCGGGAGCGCAGATCACATCCGACGGCGCGGGCGGAGCCATCGTCGTGTGGGAGGACGGGCGCGGCTCGAGCCACGACATCTACGCCCGCCGCGTGGACGCAGCGGGCGTGCCGCAGTGGACGCTCGACGGCGTCGCGCTGTGCACTGCGCCCCGCGACCAGGTCACGCCGCAGGTCGCTTCCGACGGCGCGGGCGGCGCGATCGTCACGTGGAGCGACAACCGCTTCATCGCGGACTACGACATCTT
>VBOS01000542.1 GCA_005893185.1 Candidatus Eiseniibacteriota bacterium | reverse complement strand
TCGCCCACGTCGTCAACGAGGTGGGTGCGCCCGAGATCGTCAACGGAACGGTGCATGTCGAGCCCAGCCGCCTGCACCGCCAGGCCACGCTGCAGCTCCTGAACGACGTGACCTTCAGCCCCAACGTCACGGTTTCGGCACCGGGTGCGGCGCGCGTGTGCGAGCCCAGCCTTCGCGTGGACGTGCGAGGCAATTGCTACGTCGGCGGCATCCGCGGGGTGCCGGCGGGCGTGGACCTGTGGCGCTTCGATCTCGATCCGGCGAGCCCGGGGTACGACCCCCAGCTCCGCAATCCAACGTACCTCGGGCAGCCGGATGCCTTTGCGGCGCAGGACACGAGCGGCGGGCGCGACGGCGGCGGCGACATCGACATCGCGACCTCGTTCCCGACCAGCGCGCTCCAGACGCCGGTCGTCACGATCGTGAGCCTCGCCGCTGCGAACATCTCCTCCGCGGTCTCGACCGACCGGGGTGAGAACTTCGCGCTCAGCCCAGCGGTCGCGAACGTACCCGCCGACGATCGGCAATGGAGCGAGGCCGCGGGCGCGGACACCGTGTACCTCTTCTACCGCGCGCCGATACCGGCCACCGGGCTGTTCGTCCAGCGCTCGACCGACCACGGGGCCTCCTATCCCATGACCGCGCTCGTGAGCCCGACCGGGACCACGCCGGGCTACATCGACGTGGACCACGCCAACGGCTACGTCTACGTCTCGCACATGTCCTCGAGCGCGCTCTTCGTCTCGCGCTCGACCGATGCCGGCGCGACCTGGTCAACTTTCACCGCGGACAACAGCACCAGCCACCACCACCTCTTCGATCCGATCAAGGTCGGCGACGACGGGACCGTGTACGTGGCCTGGAGCGACGACCACGCGGTCTACCTCGCGCACTCCTCGGATCACGGCGTGACCTGGGCGCCGGCGGTCAAGGTCAGCGGTCCCGAGACCGGCTTCGCGCTCTTCCCGTGGCTCGAGGCCGGGAGCGCGGGACGGGTCGTCGTCGTGTGGTACGCGAGCCAGTCCACCGTCAACTGGGACTCGAGCGATTGGCGCTGCTACGCCTCGATCACGACCAATGCCACCGCCTCGCAACCGACCGTCCGCGTCGCGCAGGTGAGCGACCACGTGATCCACGCCAGCAACCTGTCGGAGGGCGGGCTCACGATCCCGCCCGCGCCAGTCGGGGTCGAGCCGAACCGGAACCTGTGCGACTACTTCCAGGTCGCGATCGATCCACTGGGCGCATGTGTGGTCGCCTTCAGCGACGACCACAACGACTACGACGGCCAGACCTATGTCGCGCGCGAGCTCACGGGCCCGAGCCTCTATGCCTCAGCGAACGGCGGGACCGGCGTGCTCGAGCCGATGGATCCGCTGCCGCTGCCCGCGCCCGACCCCGGGCAGCCGGAAATCTCGGACTTCCTGCACGACGCGACCGGCAACAACCTGCAGCCGATTCCGACGGACAATCCCTACGACATCCTCTCGATCGACTACGGCTGTGCCCTGGTCGGCCACACACCGATGCTCGATGTGCGGATGAAGGTGAGCGACCTCTCGGCCGTGCCCGCGAACTCCTTCTGGCGGGTGAACTTCGCCGTCAACGCGCCGGGCTCGCTCGCAGACCGCGGCGATCAGTTCTTCCTGCGCGCGCAGACCCCGGCCGACCCCACGCAGCCGAGCTTCGTGTTCGGGAGTGCGACGCGCGACACGATGGGAGACATGGCCTACGCCGACATCGCAGCCGCCGACTCCGGCGCGTTCGACAGCGCCGGCGACGAGGTCGTGATGCGCCTCGCCTTCCACCGGCTCGATCCCTATCTCACCCACGGCCCGCCTGTGCACGTGGGAGGCGTGCTGGTCGGGCTGCGGGGTCAGACGGGAACGCTGGGCGAAGGCACAGCACGCGACCTCACGCGCGGCGGCGGCTCGTTCGTCCTGTGCTCGGAGCTGGTCGGAGTCGGCGCCGCGCACGAGATCGAGTTCGGCATGAGTCCGCCTGCGCCGAATCCCGGCCGCGGCGGAACCGCGGTCAACCTCTCGCTCTCGCACGCTGCGTGGACCGATCTCGCCGTCTTCGACGCCGCCGGTCGGCGAGTGCGCACGATCTACGCGGGCACGCTCCCTGCAGGCGCCACGCGCCTCGCCTGGGATGGGCGCACCGTCGCCGGGCACCCCGCGGCGAGCGGCGTCTACTTCCTGCGCATGACGGCCGCCGGCAAGGTGCGGAGCCAGAGGCTCGTGATGGTGAGGTGAAGGAAGGCGCGCTGCGGACCCAGGCGGGAAGTGGCCTCCGCCGACTCTGAACAGGGGAAGCAGCGCGCCGAGATGCGTCGCACGCTGTGCTTCCGGCGGTGTGCAGCCCACCGTCCGGCATGGAAGTCCCGGCGCGGCGCGCGCTTGGTTTGCGGGCGGCCGGCCGACGGCACTCCGGGGCCGTCGCGCCTCGGCTGTGGCGTCGGACCCGCAGCGCCGGGGGCTCGGTTTCTCGCATGGGCGAGCCGGGCCTTTCGGCGCTTTCGGGGTGACGGCCCGCGGGCCAGCGCGCTGCCACGGGGCAATGTGCGGCATGCGAAGCGAGACCCCGACTCCCGCGGCGTGACGGCGATGGGGTAGGTTCTTGAACTCGACCTCCCGAATCGGACTTCTCACGCAGCGAGGCCAGCATGCGAGCACCGTCTCGATGGGTCCCAAGCATCATCCTCGGCCTGCTGATCTTCCGCCCGGCTCGGGCCGCCGAACCGTTCCCGGAAGCCCGGCTCGAAGATGCGCGGGCCATCCGCGAGCGCGCCCTGCAGGACGACGTCGCATACGAGCTGCTGCGCTCGCTGACCACCGAGGTGGGTCCGCGTTCCGCCGGCAGCCCGGGCGATGCCCGCGCCGTGAGGTGGGCGCTTGCGCACATGTGCGCGCTCGGCTTCAAGAACGTCCACGCCGAGTCCGTCACCGTTTCGCATTGGATTCGGGGCGATGCGCATGCCGAGATCACGGCCCCCTGGCC
>VBOS01000541.1 GCA_005893185.1 Candidatus Eiseniibacteriota bacterium | reverse complement strand
CTCGAATACGTGGCGGTCGGCCGAGACGCGGCGGAGAACGGCGCGGATCGGCTTGGCGCGCTCGCCGGTGGACGGCATGTCCATCGCGAGCGAGAACGTGATGGCTGCGCCGGTCGAGTCGCGGTCGCCCAGGCCCACCAGCGCCTGGGTCTCGCCGTCGTGGATGAAGTAGAAGGAGTACTTCTCCTTGAACGCGTCGTAGCCGTAGATGCCGAGCCCGTGGCTCTCCGCGCCGTTCATCGTCGCGCGGCTCTCCAGCTCCAAAAAGCGGCCGCCGAGGATCATCCTGTACTCGGCGCTGCCCGGCACATCGACCGACTTGGCGTCCGGGCTCTCCCAGACGCGGGCGTTCGTCGTCCACTGCCCCGCGAGCGCCGCAAGCTCCCGATGTTGGGGCCCGGGAGTGGTGTAGCGCGTCATCTCGTCCATCACGGTCTTGGGGAGCGCGCCCTCGCCCGCCTTCGCGGCCGGTCCTTGGTCGCTCGACGGCTGCGATCGGCCGCCGGTTCCCGGCGCGGGCTTCTTCTGCGCGACCGCGAGCGAAGCCAGCAGCGCGCAAGCGGCAGAGGCCAGCGCGAGCGCACGTCCGAATCCTTTCGTCATGGCATCCTCCCTTCGAGCCATTCATACCGCAATCGTCCTGACGCCGCGAGTCGCGGTCGCGCAGCTTGGCGCACGCCCCTCGCGGCCGATTGCCCGAGGACGAGCGTAATGGAGCTCGTCACGGCCCCGCCTCCCTCGCCAGCCGCGCCTTGTCGCGAATCTCCTTCGCGTCCTTGCGGTGCGGCGCGTAGACGAGCGCCGACTCGGCGCAGGCCTCCACCTTGCGCCAGTCGCGCGCGTCGAATGCGAGCAGCGCGAAGCCCACCCACGCGTCAGCCAGCTTGGGGTCGAGCCGGTGGGCTTTCTCGAACGATGCGCGCGCTTCGTCGAAGCGCATGAGCATGCGCTGCGCGATCCCGATCTGGAAGAAGAAGCGCGGGTTGGGCGCGACCTCCGCCGCCGCTTCCAGCTCGCGGATCGCTTCCTCTGCGCGCTGCTGCTGCAGCGCGCGGACGCCGAGGAAGTCGTGCGCGCGCGCCCACGCGCCGTCGGTCCACGCGCCGCGGTCCGAGAGCTGCTGCTGGATGCGCGCGAGCTGGAGCCGCTCGCTCATCTGCGTGCCCCACAGCGCGACGGCCGATGCGAGCGCGGTGGTGACGACCGGCGCCAGCGAGCCGGAAGCGCCCACGCGCCGCCAGATCGCGAGCAGGCCGGCGGCCGTCGCGAGCGCGACCACCAGCTCCGCGCCGACGTGCATGTCCCAGTCGCGCGATGCGCCCTGCGCACCGCGCGCCACGAGCAGGAGGGCTGCTTGCGGCGCCACGGCGAGCAACGCGACCGGGACGAGCGAAAAGCGCGCCGCGGCGTCTTGCGATTGCACGCCCGCCGCGCCGGCGCGGCGCCCGAGCCATGCCGCTGCAACTCCCGCGGGCCACAGCGGCACGAGCAGGAAGAGCAGGTTGAGCGCATCCACCGAGCGCGTGGCAGCAGCCGCGATGATGCGTACGAGGAAGGCGCCGCCCGCGGTCGGAGGCCCTTCCAGGTTCTGCTTGCGATCGATCGTCTCGAGCAGATGGAGCGCCTTCGGCAGCATGAAGCCCGCCGCCACGACGATCGCGGCCGCGGCAGCCATCACCTCGATCCGCGCGCGGCGGTCCGGCGCGCGGCGCAGGGCTTGCGCCAGCGCCCAGGCCGCCGCCGGAACCAGCAGGAAGCCCGAGCGGTGCGACAGCAGGCACACCACGATCCCGGTCCCAAGCGCCCAGGCATCGCGTCCCTCGCGCGCGAGCCGCACGGCACCGTAGGCTGCGAGCGCGATGCCGACGAGCAGCGGCCCGAACTTGTCGTAGCCCGCGAAATGCAGCATGTAACCACCGCCCAGGACCAGCGCGGCCGACGCGACCATCGTGGCGCGCGTGCCGCCGATCGCGCGCAGGTAGGAGAGAGCCACGATCGTGAAGAGCCCGCCGACGATCGCGCCCACCAGATAGAGCGCAGCCGATCCGTCGAGCCCAGGGCCCATGATGTGGCGCGGTATCACGATGTTGACCCAGCGGTCGAGCGGGGCCGCCTGCGGGAACACCTTGGCGATCGGCGCTCCGAGCGTGAGCTGCGCGTTGCGCGTCGTGAGATCCCCGACCCACTGCACTGGATCCCGCAAGTTGTAGAGCGCCAGGCCCACGCAAACCCCGAGCACTCCGTCCAGCGCGTAGCTCGCCCGCCCGCCGAGCGAGCCGAGCGCCTCCATCGCCCGCTCGAGCCCGCGAGCGATCGACGGGACGAATCCGGCCGCGCCCACGAGCACGATCGCGATCGCCTGCCAGCGCGGCCAGACGCGCAGCGTGTCGAGCCCCCACACGCCCGGGAACGGGAGCAGGCTGGCCGCAGCTCGAAGCGCGAGCGCGAGCGCGAGCGACAGGATCAGCAGGCGGGGAGCGGCGCTCTGGCGCGGCCTCGATGCCGGCGTCTCTCGGGCGCGGCCGGGCGTGGTCTCGCGCGTGCGCGCGCCCGCGCGCTTTCGAGCGGTCATGCGCGCATGGTAACGGAACGGAAGGGCATGCGCCGATCGGCCGTCGCCCGCCGGGCAGGAAACGCGTGATCTCCGCGCGCGCGGACCGGGCGACGTCGTCGAGGCCGCGCCCTCGTGTATCCTCGCGCGATGCCGAACGCGCTCGACCATGCGCTCTTCCTCGTGCTCGCAGTCCTCTTTCCGCTGCGCGCTGG
>VBOS01000112.1 GCA_005893185.1 Candidatus Eiseniibacteriota bacterium | reverse complement strand
TCTTGCTTGGCCCAGGGTGGTGAAACCACCGCATTGCGCCGCAACGTGTTGGCTCGCATGCGCGGGTCGTGAGTCATGCCCCGAGCCATGTCCGAAAGGCTCGTGCGAGCGAGTCCAGAAGTAGCCGACAGGTTTCCCCGACGAGGCGACTTCTCGATCTAGAGTTGCGCGGTCGTCGTCCAACGAATGGAAGGCGCACGGTCGCGGAGAACGTCGGGCTCGGCAGCACGCACCACGGCTGGAGGTCGATCCGGAGTTTACGCTCGCGCTCTCATGCTCGAAATCGCGCGCAGCTTGTCGCGGCGGTCGAGACCTCGGCGCACGAAGTTGGAGCCTCTTGCGCACCCGGCCCGATGCGAGCTTTCGCTTGTCGCCCCCGACGACCTTTGCGACCGGGCCGAGCCCTCGGCCGTCGCGGCGCGGACACGCGTGCGAACGCCGTGGACACGCGACCCGTGAATCGCGCCCACGGCGGCACGTCGCTCGGCGGGCGGAGTCGCGCATCTACCATGCACTTGCCGCCCGCAGCCCACGCACCCGGCCCAACTGGCCCACGCCTTGCGATGACCCGCAGACGAGATCGAAGTTGATCTCGGACCGCGACAGGACAAGGGGCGGTAGGTCGGGCCCGCGGAGGTTGATCGCAATCGGGGGCCGGTTGGCCAAGGTGGTCTCGCCTCCGCTGCCTTGTCGGTCGTGGGAGTCGGCGCTAGCGAGCCGGTGCGGAGCGCTCGGACTCGCACGCCCCGGGCGCCCAGCGCGCCAACAGCTCCGCAGCCGTTCAGCGGGCCACCGGAAGGGCCGATGCATCGTCGAAAGCCATCCATGGAAGGCTGCTTGTCGCCGGTCGCCCGCTGAACGCCGAGCATGCAACGCCGTCCGTCGCTGCGGCCCGCCGAACGCCGGCCGTGGACGGCCGATCGCGAAGCCCACGCGACGCTCCGATTCGATCTCGAGAGGTGCCGTTGAGACCACTCTCTTCCCAGTGGCTGAGGCTGGTCGAGCCGTATCGCAACGGTGACTGGTTCGAGTGCATCGAGCTGCTTCGTCCGGTCCTCGACCAATTCCCGGACGATCTCGGCACGCGGCTGCTGCTCGGCACGCTCTGCCTCGCAAGCGATCAGGCGGCCCGCGCGCTCGTGCAGTTTGAGAAGATGCTGCCGCTCGCGGTCGGCCAGGGCGACCTCTTCCGCGCCTTGGGTGCCCAGAGGCAACTCGACCGGCTGCGGCCCGCGACCGCCGCGCACGACAAGCGCTTCATCGCCATCCACAAATGGTTCGGTGCCGTCCCGACTCGTCGAATGGATCAGACCCACGCCGAGCTGACGCCGGGCGCGCTGCTCGCGCTTCCGCCCGCAGGATTCCATCGCATCGCGGAGGAAGCCGAGATCGAGAATCTCGGGCTCGAAGTTCGCGATCTCGAAGGCGACGCAGCCGCCGTGCGCGTCGTCCTGTACGGCCGCCTGCGCTGGTCGGTCATGCCGGAAGGGGAGGCCTCTCTGCTCGAAGTCGTCTCCAGCGAGCTCGAGAGCGTGGCGCTTGCGCCCGAGCTTCACGCGCGCGTGCGCATCCGGCTGGCGCCGGAGCTGCCGTCGGCGTGCCTCAGGTTCAGTTTGGCGCTGCTGCGCGAGGAGCAGGCGAAAGCGGCCTCCGCCCCCAAGGAAACACGCGCGAGCGCGACTCCGAAATCGGCCGCCGCGCACGGCGCAGCGCCCGCCCGCCCGCCCGAAGCGCCGCGTCTCGAGCGCCCGGTGCTCGATCCGGCGCTGGAGCCGACGGTCGCGATCTCGGCGCCCTTCCAGCGCCGCCGCGACACGCGGGTCTCGGTCGCATTCGAGAGCCGCGTCGCCATGCTCGGCCTCGCGGGATCGCGCGTGGCGCCCTTCGCCGGGCGGCTCTTCAATCTCTCGCCTTCCGGCGTGGGCCTCGGCTTCCCGCGCGCCGAGCTGCTGCCGGTGCGCGATGCGCTCGAAGGCTCGCTCCTCACGGTGGAGATCCAGCTTCCGGACGGCGAGCCGCCGGTCCGTCTGATGAGCCGGGTGCGCTGGGTCCAGCTCAAAGCCCCCGGCGTAGGGGCGCCCGTCGAGATGGGCTACCTCGGGCTCGAGTTCATCCTGCTCAACGCGCGCGACCACGCGCGCATCCAGAACGCGCTGATCGCCGCCGCCGTGGCGGGGCAGCCGCTCGACCCGTCGCCCGGCGCGCGCGAGGAGCCTGGCGAAGCTGCGGCCTGAGACGCGGGCGCGCCGACACGACGATCGTCGCGCGCCGGTCCGGGGCGACAGGAGCGCTCGGGGCCGCGCAGGAGGGCTCCATTCATCCGCTCTCCCGCCATCACGGGCTCTTCCTGACGATGACGAGCGTCATGGCTGCCCCGCCCCGCGCTGGGCGAGCCCAGCCTCCGCCCACCAAGCTGCCGCCTGATCGTCTCCCCAGCGGTCGGCGAGCGGAATGGCCTGCAGCCTCCGCGCCAGCTCCCGAGCTGTGCCCGGCCGCCGCTCGGGGTCCTTCTCCAGGCACGCGAGAATGAGCGCGTCCAGCTCCGGCGGCAACGGATGCGGCGAGTGGGACGACGGCGGGTCGGGGCTCGCGTGCATGTGCTGTGCGATGACGTCGTACAGACTCTCGCCCACGAATACCGGTCGCCCGGTCGCGAGCCAGTAGGCGACGCAACCGAGAGCGTACAAGTCGGTGCGCCCATCGATCTCCTTGCCGAGCGCGACTTCGGGCGGCATGAACTGCGGCGTTCCGACGGCCTGATCGGGAAGCGTGAGGTGCGCGTCGTCAGCCGGCGCACCGCCGTGTGTGACGAGACCAAAATCGAGCACTTTGACGAAATCGAAGCGATTGCCGCTGCGGCACACGTAGATGTTCGCGGGCTTCACGTCCCGATGGATCAGGTTCTTGGTATGCGCCTCGTCGAGCGACTCGCACACCTGGGCGAGCAGGTGGACGACGCGGGCCGGCGGAAGCGCACCGAAGCGACGCACGAGCCCGTCACAGTCCAGGCCGTCCAGCAGCTCCATCACGTAATAGAATCTTCCGTCGTCGGTCGCTCCGAAATCGTACAGATCGACGGTGTGGGCAGAGGTCAGCGAAGCGGTATAGCGCGCCTCCCTCTCGAAGCGCTTGAGCATCGTATCCGCGTCACCGTGGACGCCCGAGAGGGCTTCGGGCCGGATGAACTTGATGGCCGCGCCGCGCGCCAGGAGCTGGTGGGATGCTCTCCACACTTCTCCCATGCCGCCGCGCCCGAGCCGCTCGATCAACCGATAGCTCCCGAGCTCGCGCGCGCGCACGACGTCCGCCCCCAGGTTGTAGACGACGCGCGTCCCGGCGTGAGCCATCGCCGCGCAAATGATGTAGGGCAGCACATGGTGGACGAGGAGCATGGGAATCGGCATGAGATCGGCGAGCCCGTTGGCGCGAAGCGAGAACCAGATGACAACGGCCGGCGCGGTTGCGGAGGCCAGGAGAGCCACGACGGTCTTTCGAGGAGGCGCCGGGACGATGATCGCGTAGAACAGCATCCAGATCGCCACCCAGGAAGGCGAGAGCACGTGAAGGATGTGGGGTTCGCGACGGATGTCCGGCGTAAGGGTGTACTGAGACAGAGCGATGCCGTAGCTCCCCAACACCTCGAATGCGAGACCCAGGTTGAGCTTG
>VBOS01000111.1 GCA_005893185.1 Candidatus Eiseniibacteriota bacterium | reverse complement strand
GGCGAGCGGCGCGGGTGCGGCGACTCCTAAGGAGGTCGGCCGAGGCGCGAGCCCGGTGGCAACTCCCGCGCCCCAGAGAGTCGCGGCCGTCGCGACGCCTGCGCCGGACGAGGTCGACCTCTTCGGCGTGCCGATCGCCGCCGCGCGCCCGAGCGCTCCGGCCGTCGAGCTGCCTCCGCTGCACGAGCCCCTCCATCCCGGCGGCCGGGAGGCGCGGGCGGCGATCGCCGCGCACTCGCTCCCGATCCTCGAGCAGGTGGCGGGCGAGGCGCGCGCGTGCCGCAAGTGCGGCTTGTGCGACACGTGCACGAACGCCGTGCCGGGCGTGGGCTCGGCGGAGAGCGGCATCGTGTTCGTCGGCGAGGCCCCGGGCGCCGACGAAGACCGCCGCGGCGAGCCGTTCGTGGGCCGCGCCGGCGAGCTGCTCACCCGCATCATCGAGGCCATGGACAAGGAGCGGCTCATCCCAGGCACGCGGCTCACGCGCGACACGGTCTACATCTGCAACGTGCTCAAGTGCCGTCCCCCCGAGAATCGGAATCCGCTCCCGCACGAGATCGAGATGTGCTCGCCTTATCTCCACCGCCAGCTCGAGGCGCTGGAGCCACGCATCATTTGCTGTCTCGGCAAGTTTGCCGCCGAGCTGCTGCTGGGGGTCAAGGGCACCATCGCGAACCTCCGCGGCCGGATCTATCGCCATCGCGGCGCCAAGCTGATCGTGACCTACCACCCCGCGGCGCTGCTGCGGAACCCGGGCTACAAGCGCCCACTGTGGGACGACATGAAGCTTCTGGCGCAGGAATACAACACCGACTGACGTTGCGTCGCGCACCGCGGCGCCACGGCGCCCACGGAAGGAGCCAACATGACGGATCTCATCTCGCGCCCCGTGAGCCTCACCCCCGAAGGCCCCACGCCGCCCCAGGCGCTCGAGGCCGAGCGCTCGGTGCTCGCCGCCCTCATGCTCGAGCACGACGCCATCGGTCGCGCGGCCGAGCAGCTCGAGCCCCAGGCGTTCTACCGGGTGTCCCACCAGAAGATCTACGAGGCCATCCTCGGGATCTGGAACCGCAGCAACGAGCGGGTGGATCTCATCACGCTCGGCGAGGAGCTGCGCAAGCGCGGGGAGCTGGAGGCCGTGGGCGGCACGCCCGCGCTCTCGCAGATCCTCGAATATGCGACCACCACCGCGAACCTCGACCAGCACATCCAGATCATCCGGTCGAAGGCGGTGCTGCGCGCGCTGATCCGCGCCGCGAGCGAGATCCAGCAGGAGAGCTACGCCGGCAGCGACGACACCGCCGCGATCCTGGACCGCGCCGAGGCGCGCGTGTTCGCGATCACCGACCAGCGCGTGCGCCAGGGTTTCGTCGCGCTCAAGGACCTGCTCAAGCCGGCGTTCGAGCACATCCAGAAGCTGTTCGAGCGCAAGGTCACGGTGACCGGCGTGGACACAGGCTACGACGACATCAACAAGCTCACCGCCGGATTCCAGAACAGCGACCTGATCGTGATCGCGGGGCGGCCCAGCTCCGGCAAGACGAGCTTCGCGCTCAACATCGCCGAGAACGCCGCGATCCGAGCCCGCGTGCCCGTTTCGGTCTTCTCGATCGAGATGAACAAGGAGCAGCTCGTGCAGCGCCTGCTGTGCTCACAGAGCGAGGTGGCGCTCCACCGCCTGCGCAACGGGCACCTCACGAACGAGGATTGGCCGCGGCTCACAACCGCGGCCGGACTCCTCACCCAGGCGCCGATCATGATCGACGACTCATCCTCTCCGACGGTGATGGAGATCCGCGCCAAGTGCCGGCGGCTGCGGGCCGAGGGCAAGCTCGGCATGGTGATCATCGACTACCTCCAGCTCATCCGGGGATCGGGGGACTTCGAGAACCGCGTGCAGGAGATCTCGCAGATCACGCGCGCCCTGAAAGCGCTCGCCAAGGAGCTGAACATCCCGGTGGTCGCGCTCTCCCAGCTCTCGCGCGCCGTCGAGACCCGCGACAAGTCCGGCCGCCCGCAGCTTTCCGACCTGAGAGAGTCGGGCTGCCTCACCGCGGACACGCGCATCCTGCGCGCCGACAGCGGTGCCGAGACGACGATGGGCGAGCTCTTCGAAACGGGCGAGATGAACGTTCCGGTCTGGACGCTGGACGACGATCTCCGCGTCGCGCGTCGGACCATGACGCATGTGTTCGCGAGCGGGACCAAGCCCGTGTTCGAACTCCGGCTGGCTTCGGGAAAGCGCGTCGAGGCCAGCGCGAATCAC
>VBOS01000540.1 GCA_005893185.1 Candidatus Eiseniibacteriota bacterium | reverse complement strand
CAAAGCATCGAGCTCCGCCGCCGCGGTCTGGGCGATCCTGCGTAAGGAGTGCCGGAGCGAGTGGCGCACGCGCTACGGGCTCAACGCAGCTTTGCTGTTTGCCGTGACCTCGCTCGCAGCTGTGAGCTTCGCGGTCGGGCCGCTCGGCGACCGCACCGACATCCTGAGCGCCCTGCTGTGGGTGGTGCTGTTCTTCGCGGCGCTGTCGTCCCTGTCGCACGCGTACGTGCGCGAGATCGAGGGGCACACGCTCACCCTGCTGCGTCTGGTCGCGTCCCCGACCGCGATCGCGCTCGGCAAGCTCTTCTTCAACTTGATCTTCCTCGCTGTGATCGAGGCGGTCACCGTTCCGCTCTTCCTGCTGCTCATGGGCGGCCCGCCGCCCGGCTGGAGCCGGTTCCTGGCGATGCTCTCGCTGGGGAGCGTGGCGCTCGCCGCGTCCTGCACGCTGGTGAGCGCCATCATCGCGCAGACTCGCGGCCGCGGCGCGCTGTTCGCGGGGGCCTCGCTTCCGCTGCTGCTGCCGGTGCTGGCCGCCGCGGTCAAAGGCACGCGGGCCCAGTGGCTGGGTGGTACTGTGGGCGCGGAAGCGAGTATCCTGCTCGCGTATGCGCTGGCCGTGTTCGGGGTGAGCCTGCTGCTCTACGACCACCTGTGGGAGGACTGATCTTGTTCGCGCGCGGGCTGCTGTTCGTGTGGATCGCCGCCTGGATCGTGCTGGGCTTCGCGTGGGCGCCGGTGGTCCCGGTGCTGGGCGACACCACCCGCGTGCTCTACTTCCACATCCCGGCGGCGTGGGTCACGGTCGTGGCGCTGGCATGGTCCATGATCCAGAGCGTGCTCTACCTCGCCAAGCGCCGCATCGAGCACGACGACCAGGCCGCCGCCTCCGCCGAGCTCGGCATGCTCTTCTGCATCGTCGCCACGATCAGCGGCTCGATGTGGGCCAAGGCGATGTGGGGCTCCTACTGGAACTGGGATCCGCGCGAGACTTCGATCTTCTTCCTGCTGCTGATCTATGCCGCGTACCTGGCGCTGCGCGGCGCGATCGAGGGGGAGGAGCGGCGTGCCCGGCTCTCGGCGATCTACTCGGCCGCAGCGTTCGTGGCGGTGCCGTTCCTGATGTTCATCGTGCCGCGGATCTACGACTCGCTCCATCCGTCGCCGATCCTGCCCTCGCGCGAGCAGGGCAGCATGGATCCGCGCATCACCATGGTGTTCCTGGCGATGCTGGTCGGCTTCACGGCGCTGTTCTACTGGCTGCTGTCGCTGCGGGCGCGATTCGCTCGCGTCGAGCGGCGCCTTCTCGAGGCCGTTGTCCATGGATGACCCGAGGGGACGGCCGTGAGCGGGAATCTCGTCGTGATGGGTGTTTCGCTGCTGACGTGGGCTGCGACGTTCTTCTACCTGCTGCGTCTCGAGCGCCGCATCAAGGAGCTGGAGAAGCCATGAACATGAAGGTGTTGATCGCGGCCGTGCTCCTGGTGGCGGCCGCCGCGATCGGAATCTCGAGCTTCCGCCAGTCGATCACGCCCTACATCTCGTTCCACGAGGCGCGGCGGTCGCCTGGCCTGGTGCAGGTGAACGGCGTGCTGGCCGACCGGAACTACGTCCTCAAGCGGGACGAGCAGTTCCTGGAGTTCAAGCTCAAGGACTCTCACGACGAGATCATGCCGGTGGTCTACCGCGGCGTGATCCCGGGGAACTTCGACCAGGCCACATCCGTCGTGGCGATCGGCCGCTACCGCACCGACCACTTCGAGGCCGAGCAGCTCCTGGTCAAGTGCCCGTCCAAGTATCAGGCCGCGGCCGAGAAGGGAAAGATGGCATCTTGAACCTGGGCCAACTCCTCGACTGGGTGGCGTTTCTCGCCGCCCTCTTCGCGGGCCTCGCTTTCCTGGCCGGCTCCCTCGGGCGCGAGTCGGCACTCAAGCCGGCGCGCGTCGCCTATCGCGTGCAGTGGTTGGCGCTGGCCGCGGCCGTTGCGACGCTCTGGAGGCTGCTCTTCTCGCACAACTTCCGCTACGAGTACGTTGCGACCTACACGTCGCGCTCGATGGAGTTGCGCTACGTCCTGGCCGGGCTGTGGGGCGGGCAGGAGGGCACGTTCCTGCTGTGGGCGCTCGTCACCTGCTCGCTCGGCCTGGTGATGATGCGGGTGAAGCACCCGCTCACCACGACCGCGATGTTCTTCCTCAACCTGCCGCTCGTGATGCTCACCCTGGTCTCGGTCATGCGCGGGCCCTTCCTGACCTTCCCGGCCGGCCGTTTCCCGGCCGACGGGCAGGGCCTGAACCCGCTGCTCCAGGACCCCTGGATGACGATCCATCCGCCGGTCCTGTTCACGGGTTTCTCGTCGCTGATCGCGCCGTTCGCGATCGCGATGGCCGCGCTCGTGCGTCGCGACTACGACGGCTGGATCAAGCCCGCGCTCCCGTGGGTCGTATTCTCCACAGCCGTGCTCGCCACCGGCTTCATCATGGGCGGGGTTTGGGCGTACAAGGTGCTGGGCTGGGGCGGCTACTGGGGCTGGGACCCGGTGGAGAACGGCTCGTTCATTCCCTGGCTCTCGAACGCAGCTCTGCTCCACGGGCTGCTGGTCCAGCGCGTGACCGGCAGCCTGCGCCGCACGAACTTCTTCCTGGCTGTGACCTCCTACGTGCTGGTGCTCTACGCCTCGTTCCTCACGCGCAGCGGAGTGCTCGCGGACTTCTCGGTCCACTCGTTCGTGAACCTGGGCCTCAACGGGTTCCTGCTCTCGTTCCTGCTCCTCATGGCGCTCGTGGGCTACGGCGCGCTCATCCTCCGGCTGCGCGACATCCCCGGGCCGCCCGCGCCGCTCGGCAACTTCTCGCGCGAGTCGATGATGTGGCTCGGCCAGCTCGTGTTCATGCTGATGTGCGCGCTCACCGCCGTGGGCAT
>VBOS01000110.1:9520-10018 GCA_005893185.1 Candidatus Eiseniibacteriota bacterium | reverse complement strand
AGCGGCGTGCAGTCGGGGACGATCTCGATCGGAACCCCGGCGATCGTGATGACGGCGCCGGCTTCCATGCTCGCCACCCGGAACAGGTGCGTGACGAAGAGCAGACTCGAGATCGTGTGGCGCACCGCCCAGCGGTCGATGGCCGGCACGAACGACAGCACGAGCAGGGTCGCGATCCATCCGCCGGCGAACCGCGACAGGAAGCCCAGCACGGCCCGGACCTCGCCCTGATGCGGCGCCTTGCGCACCCGCGCTGCGGCCGCCGCTCCCGGGGCGCGCGGCGCGACCGGATTCGGCGAGCCGCCCTCCGTTTCGCGCGTCATCGCGGGGGCGGCTCCAGGCCCAATGATCGAATCTTGCGCGCGAGCGTGCCGCGATCGATCCCAAGAAGCCGCGAGGCCAGGCTGCGATTGCCTCCCACTTTCTCGAGCACCTGCCGGATGTGCTCGCGCTCGGCCGCCGCCAGCGTGGAGGGCGCATGTGAGCAGGCTTCCGCTC
>VBOS01000110.1:6722-9464 GCA_005893185.1 Candidatus Eiseniibacteriota bacterium | reverse complement strand
GTCCATGGCTTCATCGGCCACATGGAGCGAGCGCCCCGGAGCCGGCGCCACCTCGGCGAGGAAGTGCTCGACCAGCATCGGGACGTCCTCGAGGTGGTCGCGCAGCGCGGGCATCGTGACCTCGAGCTGGCGCAGGCGATAGTACAAGTCCGCGCGGAACCGCCCGGACTCGACCCGCTCCCCGAGATCGGTGGCGCTCGTCGCGAGGATGCGCGCATCCAGGGTGCGCTCGAAGTTCGAGCCCACCCGCTGCACGCGCCCGCCCTCGAGCACGCGGAGCAGCTTGGCCTGAAGCCCGAGCGGAAAGCTGTCCACCTCGTCGAGGAAGAGCGTCCCCCCCGCCGCCTGCTCGAACAGCCCGGCGTGATCTGCGCTCGCGCCGCTGAAGGCGCCCCTGACGTGCCCGAAGAACACGCTCTCCGCCAGCTCCGAGGGCGTGGCCGCCATGTTGTGCGCGACGAACGGCCCGTCCCGCCGGGGCCCGAGATCGTGCACCGCGCGGGCCAGCAGCTCCTTGCCGGTGCCGGTCTCGCCGAGGATCAGCACCGCTTCCCGGCAGCGCGCGAGCAGAGGCGCCATCGCCCCGACGGCCGCGATCAGCGGCGAGCCGCCGACCAGGCCCGCGACCGGCGCGGCTTGACGCCCCCGGAGTTTCTCCTCGAGCCGGCCCACCACGCCCAGCACTTCGTCGCGCGAAGCGGGCTTCACCAGGAAATCCTATGCGCCGAGGCGTAGCGCCTCGATCGCGGCGCGCGCGCTGTCGAGCGCCGTGACCACTGCGACCGGCGGAGGGACAGGCAGCGCCTGAACCGCGCGCATCACATCGAACCCATCGGGGGGCGGCATGCTGAGATCGGTGAGCACCAGATCCACGCGACGCTCCTTCAGCTCGGCGATCGCCTTCGTGCCGCATGAGCATGACACGACCTCGTGGTCGCGCTCGAGCAGCATGCCGAGCGCGCGCAGGACGTCCGGGTCGTCGTCCACCATCAGGATGCGCACCGTCAATCCCTCCCGGCCCGCGGCTCCGGTGCAGCCGTGGGAAAGTCGACGCGGCACACGGTGCCCGCCGGCACCCCGGGATGAAACGTGAGCGTGCCTCCATTCGCCTCGATGAAGCGCCGCGCGGCCATGAGTCCGAAGCCCGCACCCTGTCTCGACGCCACCGGGGCGCCGGAACTCGCCTGCTCGTCGGACAGGCCGGGCCCGGCATCCGCGATCTCGACGGTGATCCCCTCCGGGCAGCGGCCGGCGCGCACGCGCACGCGCTCGTCGCCGGGTGTGACACGACAGGCGTTATCGAGCAGATTGAAGAACGCGTGCACGAGCTGGCCGCGATGGCCGCGCACCAGGAGCCGCGCGTCCGACTTCTCCACGAGCACGCGTCCCGGCCCGTGGCGCGCGAGCAGGGTCGCGGAGGACAGCACTTCGTCCAGCGGCACGTCCTCCGCGGGCGGTCGCGATGCGCCTGCCATCGCCAAGACGTCGTCCGAAAGCGTAGCGAGACCGCGCACCACCTGGCAGAGGCGGTCGGCATCCTCCCGTTCTGCCGTGCCGGCCCGCTCGCGCGCGAGCTCGGACGCCAGTCCTTGCAGCGCGTGGAGCGAGTTCTTGATCTGGTGCGCGACGATCGCCGACGCCTCGCCCAGACGGCGCAAGGGGTCGGCGCTCGAGGCCGCGGCCGCGAGTTCTCCCATCAGGAGATACGTGCGGCGGCCCGCGGACGACGGACTCACCCACAGCTCGGCCTCCACAGCCGCTGTCGTTCCGTCGCTGCGACGGATCGCCATGTTCACGCCCCGCCGCGGCGCTGCGTCGGAGAGTGTGGAGGCGATCGCGGCGCTCCCAGCTGCGTCGGCGCGGATCACCTCCTGCCAGGGCCGGCCCACTGCGCTCCCGACCTCGACTCCGAGGAGCGGCGCGCATGCGCGGTTGATGCTCGCGACGCGCCCGAGGCCGTCCAGGCCGACGAGCGCCCCGCCCAGGTAGTCGCCCAGGAGACGCAGCTCCTCGGCAATGGTCTCCGCGCGCTCGTGCAGCGCATCCTGGTAGATGCGCAGCCGCCGCCGCTGGCGTTCGATCACCTCGATAGCGAATGGCGCTCAGCACGAAGCCCGAGAAGCCAGCCGCAGCTGCGAGCATGCAGCCGCGACGCGAAAACGCCGCTCCCGAGAGCGCGACCTCGAGCAGGTAACCCACGAAGAGCGGTGAACGCTGGTCGCCCGAAAGGTGGACCAGCCAGGTCCAGATGGCGACGTGGGGAAGGATCAGGCCGAATCCCAGCCACTTCCACCCCGCACGCAGAGCCAGATACTGCACAGCGCCTACGCCTGCACCCGCGAGAATTCCGGCCACGAGCCGGGGCAGCCGTGACGCGCCAATCGGGAGCAGGGCGCCCGAGCCGGCGACGACGGCGAGGGCGAGGAGCCTCAAGCCCAGCACGACGTGCGGGACGTCCGGATCGCTCGATTGCGCGTGGTTCGCGGCCACCATGCGAGCGCCTTCGTACCCCGGAACCCGACTGCCATCCGGACCGGGGTCCGTGCTCACGGATCCCGGCCGGATCCCGTGTCTGGTCGCTGTGCCGTGCGGCATCGAGCCTCAGCGCGTTCGCCCCGCTGAAATTCCTCGGATCGGCTCGCAATCGGTGAATTAGCGGCACCGAGTTTGGTCGCGCTCCAGGGATCGCGCAGGGAATTACCGATTTCTTGGTGCGCCGGCTTGCGCGCTGCTCCGGCAACG
>VBOS01000110.1:0-6710 GCA_005893185.1 Candidatus Eiseniibacteriota bacterium | reverse complement strand
TTTTCCGCCGTCAAGCAATGGTGGAGTCTCGGGGGGTCGGACTCCGCCGCAAGGAAGGGCGGCCGAAATGAGCGCGCGTGCCCCGAGAATGCGGCACAGTGCGCCGCGCGCCGCGGCGCCGAGAAGCGAACCGCCCCCGCGAGGGCGCGGCCCTACTTCGAGAGCTTAGTGGTCGTGGCCGCGTCCGCGCCCGCCACCCTGATGGTGGCAGCCGTCGATGCAGTGCTTCCGGTCTTCCTGGATCTGATTCACGGCCGCCTGGTACCGCGCGTTCTCGGCGCTGATGCAGGCCGGGTTTCCGCGGCAGTCCTCGAGGTTGTCGTCGTGGCGATCCCTCTCATCCTCGAGCGCGTCGTTGGCCTTCCTTGCGCACTTGGAGGCGCACTCCCCGGGGTTGCCCTCCCGTTCCTTCTCGTCGTGGCTCAGGGTAGTGTCGACGCCGGTCACCTTGTCCGCGGTCATCTTGCACTGGCTGAGAGCCACAACCGCGACGGCGCAGAGGATCGCGAGAACGATACGCGGCGCTTTCGGGCGTGTTTGCGTCGAACGCGTTGCAATGTTCATGGATGTCTCTCCTCTCGGGGCACGTCCGATGTCGACGCTTCCTTGCGATGAAACCGTGCGTTTCGTTCACTCGTTCGCGCGCGGCATGGGCCGCGGGGTTTCACAACGAGTGGGACCAGCCCAGGCCCACGGCCGGGTGGCGAAGGCCGAGCAGCGCGACACGGGCCCGGATCCCCAGCCCCGCTTCGTACCTCACGAGGGCGTTGACCTTTTCCGAATCGTGCTCAAGCACGGCTTGCGTCGCGTGCCACGGACGAACCGCGATGGCCCCAAACGCCCCCTCTAAAGTGTACCGACCCGCCGCAAGTTTCGGCTGGCAAGCCGGCCACGGCATATTCCGAGTGGAACCGGCGCGTCCCGACCGCGTCCTCGATCCCCAACGCCAGCCCCGGGCGGCCGGGTCGGGGCGGGATCACCTCGAGCCGCCCGCTCACCATCCGGTCGGCATCGGTGAGCGTCGTCCCTGGCGCGACGCCCTCGAAGGCCTTGAGCCCGGGGATGACCGTCCAGCGCAGGCCCAGCTCGGCGTGCGGAAGGAAGCCTACCGCCCAGTAGTAGACGTCGTTCCGGTGCTGCCCTCGATGGTCGTAAGCTGCCTCCTTCGAGATCGCATTGTAGCCCAGCTCGATATCCCCGCTCGGCATCACCCCGCACCACGGCGTGTTGATCATGCCGCTCATTCCCGTCAGGGAGACTGCCTCGTGGGTGCGCCTCGGTCTCTCGCCAGGGGTACCCGCCGCCCCGAGGTATCCTTCCCGGTTGGCCCGGAACGAAGACGTGTCGAGCTTCCGGAGCAGATTTTCGCGGGAAGCGGCTCCGGAGATGGTGATTCCCTGGAGCGAAACATCGCTCCGGTACTCGATCTCGAATTGGTCGGAGAGCCCCGCCCGCATCGGAGCCCCCACCCCGCGCTCCTTGGGTGGCAGCGGGAGCGAGAGCCGGACTCCGCCGATGTTGCTGCCCTCGATCCGCTGGGCGTAGAGCGCCAAATCCACATCCCCAAGCGACCGTTCGACTTGCACCTCCAGACCCTGGTCGCCGTAGAGAAACCGCTGCGCGCGGACGCGCAGGGATGCAGGAACCGAATAGGGACGGATCGTGACCCCGGCGAAGCCGGTCCACCGCCCGAGAGTCGAGTATGTGACCCCGGAATCGGGAAATGCCAGGAAGCCGGTGAGATCCACTTGGGTGTCGAACCACAGGAGTCCGCCGGCCATGGGCCGTGCGAGACCGGCCGAGCCGCCGTACCGATTGTCGTCGAATAACCCCGCGCTCGCAGATCATGTACTGCTCAAGGGTCGACGCTCCGGGTCGGATGTTGTCGAGGTCCGGATGCAGCGCGTCCACTCCGAAATCGTTGCGGACCGGGATGACGATGGAGGCGCTCGCCTCGGCCCCCGGCCAGGGGTTCATGCGGGCCTGAACGCCGAGGTCGAAGCTGACCAGCACCGGCTCGTAAATGCGCCCCAGCTCGTAGCTCAGGATCGGCTCCAGGATGAGGTCGAGGCTGCGCTCGGACGCCCCCCACCGTCGGCCCGGAGGCGGCTTGGGAAACGACGGCTCGCCGGGATAGATCACGCGGTCCGGCGCATCTCCGGCCCGGAATGGCATCGCAGCGCTCGGAAGACCCAAGCGCCGCTCGATGCCCCACAACGCGCCCGGCGGATCGTCGCTTTCGCGGGCCAGTCGGGAGACATGGCCGAGCACAGTTGCGGGCTGGCGGAAGCGCCGGTTCTCGTACGTGACGGCGAGCGTCTGGCCGGCACGGGAGGCGGCAATGCCTTCGAGGCCGGCACGGGCGATCTCGATCGCAAGCGCGGAGTCGGGAGCCTCGGGCGCGGGAGCTGCGGGCATGGCGGCCGCCGGCGAATTTCCCGCATGCGCCGGTTCCGGAAAGGCCGAGCTGGTGGCGATGAGGCCAACCAGAATACCCATCAGCGTGCGGCTCGCTGGCCGCATGCGCCGAAGAAGAAGGGTCCTCATGAAGCGCTGATACGCACCATACCCGTTATTCTAGTCCAAATCGGTGTGGTCGGGGAGATTTCGGCGCCCCGAGCGGCGCCCGCCGGGCTCGACAGTCTCGCGCGAACGACCTACCGTTCCGCGCCGTGCGATCCTCCGACGCGTGCCCGATTGCCGAACGGGTCGCCCGGCTCGCGCTCGTGCTGACCGTGGCAGCGTTGTGGCCCGCCCGGGCCGATGCCGCAAAGACCGACGTCGTCGTCCTTCGGAACGGGGATCGCATCACGGGCGAGGTGAAAGGACTCGCCCATGGAAAGCTCGACTACAGCACAGACGACGTGGGCCGGCTCTCCATCGAGTGGGACAAGGTGGCGCGGGTGACGAGCCCGAATCAGTTCCAGCTCGAGCTGGGCTCGGGCGTCAGGTACTTCGGACGACTAGGCGCTTCCAACCGGGACGGCTTCGTCGCGGTCTACGGCGTCGGGGCGGACACCCTGCCGGTCGAAAGCGTGGTCGAGATCAGCCCGATCAGCGCCGGTTTCCTGCTGCGACTCAAGTCCTACCTCGACATGGGCTTCTCCCTGGCGAAGGCCAACCAGGCCACGACGTTCAGCCTGAGCGGAGACGCCGACTATCGGGGCCCGCAATTCGGAAGCCAGCTCAAGTTCGACTCCTACGCCCAGGGGCAGGAGTCGGTCCCGACCACCACGCGCAACTCCCTGCGGCAGTCGTTCAGCTGGTACCTGCCGCGCCGATGGTCCGCGATCGGGATCGTCCAGGTCGAGCAGAACGACGAGCTCGACCTGGACCACCGCTTCACCGGCGGCGGCGGGATGAATCTTTCCATCGGCCACACGAACCAGATGGAATTCGCCGCCGGCGCGGGTCTGGTGGGCACACAGGAACAGTTCAGCTCAGCCTCGGGGAGCACTTCCGATTCCGGCATCGAGGGACTGCTGGGGATGAACTGGAGCGCGTTCCGCTTCGACACCCCCAAGCTCGACTTCAGCACGAGCCTCGCTCTCTTCCCGAGCCTCTCGCAGATGGGGCGCGTCCGCGGCCAGATTGAACTCCGGCTCAAGTACGAGCTGTTCACGGATTTCAACGCGGGAATCCTGTTTACCGACACGTTCGACAGCAGTCCGCCGGACGAGGCCGCCACCAAGAACGACTACGTCACCACGCTCACGATCGGCTGGTCCTACCGGCGATGACCTCGCGCAAGCTCGGGACAGCGGGTAGAGTGCGAAGATGATCCGTCGAGGCCGTGACATGGGCGGTGGGGCATGCAGTCCGGCCACGTTCGCCGTTCTCCTCGCCGTGCTGATCGCCGGCGCGCGCGGCGCGGGCGGCGACTCGCTCGGGACCGCCGACTCGAGCGCGAGCGCCCGCGCGCACCCTCCGTCTTCCGCGGGCGCCGCCGAGAGCGCGGCCACCGGCGTCGCGGACGGTGCGGGCTCGGCGGCCGACATGGCGAGGGGCCTCGCGCCGCAGCCGGCAGATGAGCGCGCGGATTCCGAGACCGTGGCACCCGCGCGGGTCGCAGTACCGGTGTTCCTCGGCGGCAAGCAGATCTTCGTCGTGCGCTCGGCGCGCAGCGGGCTCGAACCCGCGGCGCGCGCGGCTGCGATCCGCGGGCGGCTCGACGCGGCTGTGCGGGACCCCGACACGCCCGCCGACTCGGTCCGGATGCGCCGGACGCCCGAGGGAATCGAGGCGCGGCTCGGGCGTCACTACCTGTGGACGATCACCCCCGGCGACATCGAGGGCACGAGCCTTCTCGAGCTCGCAAGGTTTGTGACCGAGCTCCCACCCGCCGTCACGAAGGGGATCCTCCGCGAGCGCGCCGAGCGCAGCCCGCTCGGACTCCTGATCGCCGTGCTGAGCAGCCTCGGCATCACGCTCGTTGCCCTGGTGCTCTTCAGGCTGTTGATGGCCGCCAGCCGGCGCTGGCGGGCATTCCTGGACCGAACACTGCCCCGCTTTCTCGGTGGAGTCCGCGTCGGCACGTTCGAGGTGCTGTCGCAGGGCCAGCTCACGGGCGTGTTTGGAGGCATCCTCGTGCGCCTCGACCTCGTGGTCGGACTGTTCCTCCTCTACGGCTACCTCACGGCGGTCTTCTCTCTGTTCCCGTCGTCACAGGGCTGGAGCTGGCTGCTCCTCAGCTTCGCCCGCGACGAGCTGGTCGCGGCCGCGCGTGCGGTCGGCTCAGCCCTTCCTGGGTTGCTCGTGCTCGCGGCCATCTTGGTCCTGTTCCGATGGCTGATGGGGATTTCCGATCGCTTCTTCGACGCCGTCGACGCGGGCACCCTGGAAGTCGGCTGGGCCCCACAGGAGCTGGCACGTCCCACGAAGAAGATCGTGCGCATCCTGCTCTGGGTGTGTGCGGCGGCGGTCGCCTATCCCTACATACCGGGCTCTCAGTCCAAAGCCGTCCAGGGCGTGTCGATCCTGCTGGGCGTGATGGTCTCGCTGGGCTCCAGCGGCCCCGTCGGCAACGTGATCGCCGGGATCGTGCTGACCTACTCGCGCTCCTTCGCCATCGGGGACCGCGTCCGGATCGGCGAGCACCTCGGCGACGTCGTGAGCCTCGGATACTTCGCCACCAAGCTCAGGAGCCCGAGAAACGAGGAGATCACGCTGCCCAACGGCCAGGTGGCCGCCCAGCCGATCGTCAACTTCACGAGGCTCGCCGGGAAGGCGGGTCTCGTCCTGCACACGCAGGTCACGATCGGCTACGGCGCCGAATGGAAAACCGTGCACGGCCTGCTGATCGAGGCGGCGGGGCGCGTCGAGGGAGTGGAGCGCGAGCCCGAGCCCTGGGTGTTCCAGCGCTCGCTCAACGACTATCACATCACGTACGAGATCTGCTGCGTGACGAGGGAGTCGCATCAGCAGCTCCTGCTCTACTCCCGGCTGCACGAGGAGATCCAGGACGCGTTCGCCCGCGCCGGCGTCGAGATCCTCTCCCCCGCCTACAGCTCGCTGCGCGACGCCAACGCTCCGGTGCTGCCCGACGAGCCGAAGGGGCCGCGCGCGGAGCCCGGCGGTTTCCGAATCAGGCCGCGGGACGCCTGATCGCGGCCGCGAGCCGCGCTCTTCGTACTCCTCGCCGAGATGACCGCGAGCGATCCGGGGCCGCGCCTAGTGCACTCGCCGGATCGGCGGCGGCGCCCAGCGGCCTTCGAGCACTTCGGGGCGCGGCGCGTAGAGCCTCATCGTCACGCCCAGAGCACCGGAGTGCGGCGCCGGCAGCCAATTCGACTCCTCTTCGGCGCCCGGGCTCGCGCTCTGGAGGTAGAGATCGAGCGAGCCGTCGGGGTTGAACCTGAGGGCGTCGCGGTCGCCGATGGCGTAGCGGTCGATCGGGTTCGCCACCGCGAAGCCCGCCGCGTCGTACATCGTCACCGACCAGAACGCTTCGACCGGCGGCAGCTCCTCCTTGCGGAAGTGCAGCAGGTACCGGTTCGCGCCGTCGAGCGGCTTTCCGTCCGCGTCTGCGACGCCGATCGGGTACACGGCATCTTCGGCCTGATTGGCGCGGAGCCCGATCATCGCGACGATCGCGCGCTTCATGTACGAGTTGCCGTACGTGCCCATGGTCTCGATGCTCATCTGCCAGCCGTTCACGACCTTCGACAGCGTGGGCAGCCTGGCCTTCATGGCCGCGAGGGCGCGGGCCGGCGCCTGGGCCACAGCATCGCGGACGACGGGATCGGCCTTGCCGGGATCGAATCCACTTCCAGGCCGCAGACCGATTCGCCTCATGCGCGCGAGAAACGACCAATCGGTCGGGTGAGGCGGATTCGACCTCATCAGCTCCATCGCGTGCGCGAAGAATTTCGCGCCTGCGAGAGCGTTCACCTGATCGAGCGGTGGAGTCTTCATGTCGGTCGACGGATCGATCTTCACCGTCGGCGTGACGTGCTTCCGGTTCCAGGCCCAGAGCGGCACGATGGCGTAGCCGTCCTGGACCTGGTTGACCGCTGCGTAGTCCTTGGGCCCGTGGGTCTGGGTGCGCCCGATGATCCAGACGTAGGTGGTGGGCGCTTCGATCCATTCGACTCCGTCGGGCAGAGTGCCCTTCCAGCCGGCCGGGACGAGCGCGAAGCTGCCCGCCTTCGTGCCGGTGGTGCGCTTGCCGGGGCAGGCGAACACCTCCGACCACATGTCGAGGAACGGGA
>VBOS01000122.1 GCA_005893185.1 Candidatus Eiseniibacteriota bacterium | reverse complement strand
GCGCACGGGAGCGGGCTCGGTCTCACGATCGTGCAGCGGATCGTGAACGAGCACCGCGGCTCGGGCGTGGTGGAAAGCGAGCCGGGGCGCGGCACGACGTTCCGGCTGCGGCTGCCGGTCGGGTCGCGCGCGTGAGCCGTCCCGTGTTCAGCATCGAGGAGCGCGATCGCGTGCGCGACCGGCTGCTGGAGATGGCGCGCGCGGACCGTCGCGTGGTCGCGGGCGCGATGGTGGGGTCGCTAGCCTTGGGCGGCGGCGATCGCTGGTCGGACCTCGACCTCACATTCGGGCTCGCGCCCGGATCGAAAGCTGCCGACCTCCTGGCCGAGTGGACGCGCGACCTCGAGCGCGAGTTCGGCGCGGTTCATCTCTTCGACCTGCCGTTCCTGTCCACGATCTATCGCGTGTTCCTGTTCCCCGGAAGCCTGCAGGTCGACATCTCGTTCACGCCCGGCGCCGAGTTCGGCGCCCTCGGCCCCCGGTTCAAGCTGCTGTTCGGTGAGACGGTGGAGAGAGCCTATCCTCCGACGCCCGCGGCCCCTCATCTCTTCGGACTCGGCGTGCACCACGCCGTCCGTGCCCGGTTCTGCATCGAGCGCGGCCGCCCCTGGCAGGCGGAGTACTGGATCCGCGAGGTGCGCGACCACGCGCTGTCGCTCGCATGCCTGCGGCACGGCCTGGCGCCGAACTACGGCCGCGGCTATGACGATTTGCCAGCCGAGACGATGGCGGGCATCACGGAGGCGCTCGTGCACTCGACGGACCGCGCGGAGCTGCTGCGCGCGCTGCGGTGCGCGATCGAGGCATTGCTGCGCCAAGCGGAGGAGGTTCGCGGCCTTGCCTCGAAAGTCGAGGCGCAGCTTCGCGGGCTGGTATCCGCCGGCTGGCCCCGGGGCGATGAATGACCCCCATCCGACCGGAGAGTCCGCGCAAAGGCTTCGTCCCCGCCGAACGAGGGTCGTCCGTGGCATCGGCTGCGAGACGGTCCGGCTTGATGCCGGTCTGCGCGTTGGCGGCCGGAGCGTACGTTGCGTGTCGATGAGTGACGCGACATCATCGGCGCCATGCCATCTGTGCTGATCGTCGACGACGAGGCCAACATCTTGAGCAGCCTCCAGGCCGCCCTCGGCCGCGAGGGCTACCAGGTGGACGGCGCCGGCAGCCTGGCCGAGGCGCGCGCGCGGCTCTCCGAGGCGTACGACTTCGTTCTGCTCGACGTCTCGTTCCCCGAGGGCAGCGGGCTCGACCTGCTGGCCGAGATCATGGGCGGCGCCCCCGAAACCGTGGTGATCATGATGTCGGGCCACGCGACGATCGAAGCCGCTGTGAAGGCCACCCGGCTCGGCGCGTTCGATTTTCTCGAGAAGCCGCTCGCGCTCGAGCGACTGCTCGTGCTCATGCGCAACGCATCGAGAACGCTGATGCTCGCTGCCGAAACCCGGCGCCTCCGCGCGGCGTGGGCGAACCCGATCGTCGGGCGCTCGAAGGCGGTCCAGCACCTCCTGCGCGAGATCGAGCGCGCCGGGCCCGCCCCGGCGCGCGTGCTGATCGAGGGCGAGCACGGCACAGGCAAGGAGCTGGTGGCGCGCGCGCTCCACGCCGCGAGCCCGCGGCGCGAGATGCCGTTCGTCGCCGTCAACTGCGCGGCCATCCCCGACGACCTGATCGAGTCCGAGCTGTTCGGCCACGAGCGCGGCGCTTTCACCGGCGCGACCCAAGCGCGGCGCGGGCGCTTCGAGGAGGCGCACGGCGGCACGCTCTTCCTCGACGAGGTCGGCGATCTCACCCCGCGCGCCCAGACCAAGCTGCTGCGCGTGCTGCAGGAGGGCGAGCTGTCGCGGCTCGGCGGCAACCGCACGATCCGCGTCGACGTGCGGGTGATCGCAGCCACCAATCGCGACCTCGCGAAGGCGGTGCAGGCCGAGCGGTTCCGGGAGGACCTCTATTTCCGCATCGCCGTGATCCCGATCTCCGTGCCCGCGCTGCGCGAGCGCGCAGATGACATTCCGCTCCTGGTCGAGCACTTCGTGGCACAGGTGGCCCGCGAGACCGGTCGGCGCCCGAAGAAGTTCGCGCCCGGAGCGCTCGAGGCGCTCGCGCGCCATTCGTTTCCCGGCAACATTCGCGAGCTGCGCAACCTGGTCGAGCGGCTGGTCATCATGTCGCCGGGAGCGATCGTGGGCGCCGAAGACATGGCTGCTGTGCTACCGCGTGCCGAGCGCGCGCCCGAGAGCCCCGCGCGCATCAGCGAAGCGGTGCAGGACTTCGAGCGCCGGCAGATCGAGGAGGCGCTGGCCGCCGAGGGCGGCAACATGACGCGCGCCGCCGCGCGCCTCGGCCTCGAGCGCAGCCACCTCTACAAGAAGCTGAAGAAGCTCGGCGGTCGCGAGGGGTAGAGGATATAGGGCATGCCGGCCGCCCCGATGGAGAGCCACGCGCGCGAGGAGCGCCCCGCTCGGGCGCCCTCCGAATGCAGACGAATTTCGGAATCGGGACGCTAGAACCTGGTCCCCAGCATCAGGTCGAGCCGCCGGCGCCCGCCTGTGCTCGCGCCCCATTCGATCTGCAGTGGGCCGATCGGCAACTCCAGCGTGGCGCCCAAGCCGAGACCCGCGACGGCATCCGCGCCGAGGTCGGCGCCGCTCACGGCGTCATCCACGCGCCCGGACTGGGCTGCGACGTAGACGCGCGCCTGACGCTCGGCCTCGATCGCGAGCTCGAGGGAGAACGCAATCGCCCTGCGCCCCAGCCACTCGTCGCGGCGCAGACCCGAGAGCGAGTGCGGGCCGCCGAGGCCCACGAGCGCGTCGGGCGGGGCATCGCCGTCCACGACGCCGAAGCGCGCGCCGGGCGTGAGCACGAACGCGCGATAGCGCAGGTCCATGTCCAGCGCAGCGTTCACGCGGGCGTAGCCGCCATCGCCCACCGCCCACTCCGCATCCAGCGTTCGCTCGGCCCCTCCCAGCGCCTGGGTCCGGAGCGCCAGCAGCGTCCCGCTCCACCCCGGATGGGGCCGCGCGATGTCGCCGTAGCCGGCGCCCGCCTCGAGCTGCCGCGACGGTTCCGGACTCGACGTCGGCGGCAGCCGATTCCGCCGCTCGCCCGCCGCGGGCCGCGCACGAACCAGCCTGGATTCCCGTACTCGAGCGCGTAGGGCTCGAGGCTGCCGTGGAGGTTCCAGCCGAGCGGCGTCACGCCCCAGCCGATCTTCGCCAGCGACGGCAAAGGACCCTCGAGCGGCCGCAAGGTCGCGCCGAGATGCGCGCCCGCCCCCACGTCGTTGTCGAGGTAGAGCGCGGGGCCGAGGCTGAAGGCCGGCCGCTCCCGCACCTCGAACGACAGCACCGTGGAGTCGCCGCGATCGGAGAGCGTGGGCCACGCGCTCTCGAACAGGCCGCTGCGCGCCAGACGCCGGAGCGAAGGAGTCAGATCCAACGGATGAAACCTGCCGCGCGGCAACCGGCCGAGCACCGCCTGCGCGATCGCGCCGCGGTGCACCCCCGCGCGGCCGTGCCATTCGACCGCGCGCGCCAGCGGCGGCATGAGCGGCGCCGGCAGGCCGAGCGGCGCCATCGCCCGCGGCAGGCCGGAGCGGCGCGCCCACGAGCGCACGGCCGCTGCGCCCTCCGCGTAGCCCTCCTCCATGATCTTCGCGCCTCCCGTGAAGTCGGAGGCGCCCGCGTTCGGGATCCGGAGCCAGATCAAGGTGTCCCCGGCCGCCGTGGAGATCGTGTCGTTCTGTCCGCGCTTGTTGAGGATGTCCCAGAGCTGGAGGAAGACCGTGATGCCGGAAGATGACTCGTCGAGCTTCGGAAAGGGCAGCGCAACGTCAACTGCCAGCACGCGCTCGGCGCCGGCCGCGCGGGCCGGGCCGATCGGCAGGTTGCTCGACATGCCGCCGTCCACGAGCAGCGCCTCGCCCTCAGCGACCGGCGGGAACAAGAGCGGCAGGCCTGCTGTGATGCGGCATGCGCGCGCGAGGCTGCCGTGGTCGAGCATGTACCAGCGCCCGGTGCGTACGTCGGTGCCGATGGTCCGGAACGGGATCGGCAGGCGGTCGAAGCTCCCCTGCGCGCGGGCGTCGGCGTTCAGGAACAGCTCGGTCAGCACCTCGTTGATGACGGTGTTGCCCACGAGCGATGCCGGAACCCTGAGCCCGCTGCCGCCGCCCGCGACCAGCTCGAGCCACGGGCGGGGCCATACGCTCCGCCACTGATAGCCGCCCGGAACGCTGAAGATGAGGTCCCACGGAATCCTGCGGAACGTTGCGCGCATGCTGTCGGGCGAGTAGCCCGCCGCGTACAGCGCGCCCACCAGGCCGCCCATGCTCGCGCCCACCACCAGGTCGGGGCGCACGCGCTCTTCCTCGAGCGCCTGGATCACGCCGCCGTGCGCGAACCCGCGAGCGATGCCGCCCGAGAGCACGAGCGCCCAGCGCGGCGGGCGAGCGGCGGAATCGGCTGCCGCCGACGTCGAGTCCGGAACCGTCGCGGCAGCTCGAGGCGGGGCGGGCGGCGCGGCCGATGCGGAGGCTGTGCCCGGCGCAACGAGGCCGACCGCCAGAGCCAGCGCCACGGGCAAGATGACCTTCATCGTCGGTCATATGACCGCGCGTCGCAGCCGAGCGTCAAGCCGGCGGGTGAAGAAGCGGGCCCGCTCGAATCGGCAGCTCCCCCGATTGGTATTCTCTCCGCCGCCCCGGCACAATGCGGCACATGCCTGCCGACGCCCCGCAGCGCGTGCGCGCCGACGCGCCGCCGAGCATGCAGCCCGATCTGCTCCCCGCGCCGCCGGCCGCCCGCGCCGAGGCACCTCCCCCGGCGCCGCCGACCTGGCACGCGCTCACGTCCGCGGACGTGATCGAGCGGCTCGGTGGATCGCGGACACGCGGGCTCGAGGCCTCGGAGGCCGCCGTGCGCCTTGCGCGCCACGGCCCGAACCGGGTGGCTGAGCCGGAGCGCACGAGTCCCTGGCGCCTGCTCTTCGAGCAGTTCAAGAACGTCCTCGTCCTGATCCTGCTGGTCGGCGCCGCGATCTCGGTCGCCCTGGGTCACGAGGTCGAGGCGATCGCGATTGCGGTGATCGTGCTGTTCGCGGTGGGGCTAGGCTTCGTGCAGGAGTATCGCGCGGAGCGCGCCATGGAG
>VBOS01000121.1 GCA_005893185.1 Candidatus Eiseniibacteriota bacterium | reverse complement strand
CGCCGCCCGCCGCAGCTCGCGCGGCGCTCGCGCTGTGGATCGGCCTCGCCGCGCTGGCCCTCGCCCGTCTCGCGTTCGGAATAGCACCCGGCATGTGGATGTGGGGGCTCGACCTCCATCGCTTTCTTCCCGCCGCGCTCGCGTGGCTGCCGTGGGCGGTCGCAGCCGTAGCACTCCTCCCGCCGGTCGCGCGCCGACTCGAGCCGACCTGCGCGCGCCTCGGGGAGGCGATCGCGCGCGGCGCATGGCCGGTTTCGCTCGCGATCGCCGCCGCCGCAGCCCTCCTCGTGTGGCTCATGCCGGACCGCGTGCGGTTCGTGGGCGACTTCCTGGTGCGACAGGGCACGGTCGAGGAGGCGATCCCTCCGGCCCGCGTGTGGCCCCAAGCGCTGCCGCTCGACGTGCTGCTCCACTACACGCTGCCGCTTGCGATCTCGAACACCGGGATCGCCGACGCCAACGGCGTGGCGCGCGCGCTGGGCGCGCTCGAGGCCGCGCTCCTGGCGCTCGCGGCCTGCGCGTTCGCCCGCGCGCACGCATTGCGCGGAGCCGCTGCGCTGGCGGTGGCGTCGGTCGCGTTCTGCGGCGGGGCGCTCGGGCTCTTCACCGGCTACAGCAAGGCGTTCGCGGAGATGGTCGTGCTGGTGGCGGCCGGAGCCGCCTTCGGGATCGCTGCGATCCGCGGCGGTCGCGGGCTCCTGGCGCTCGGAATCACGGTCGCGATCGGGCTCGTGCTCCACCGCTCGGCGCTCGGTCTCGTCCCGGCCGCAGCTCTCGCCTGGGTCCTGTGGCTGCGCGCGCATGGCGGCGCCGGTGCGTGGCGCGACCGGCGCCGGTGCGTGGCGCGAGCGCGGCGTGCTCGTCTCACTCGCCATTCCGGTCGTCACGCTCGCCGTGATGCTGCCGCGGATCGTGAGCGTGGCGCTGCGCTGGGATCCCACGCACTTCGCATCCGCGGAAGTGATGGCGCAGGGCGGCGTGTGGAAGGCGGCGTTCGCGGGCCCGCGGCCCTTCGACCTCGTGAGCCTCGTGCTCATGCTCGCGCCGCTCGCGATCCTGATTCCAGCGCTGGCCGCTGTGGGCGGCGCGTTCCGCGACTGGGACGACTTCGCGGCCACGGGCGCCGCGCTCTCGATGCTCGCGGCCGGGCTCGTCGCCGAGACGCTGCGCCGCGCGGCCAGGCCCGGGCTCGCGGTCGCAGTTACGCTCGCGGTCGCGGCTCCCGCGCTCCAGTGGCTCGCGCACAACTCCGACGTGGACCGCGGGCTCGAGCGCGCGCGCGCCGCTGTGGGCGAGCCTCCGGCGCGAGCGGGCTCGGAGCGCGCTTCGATCTGGGACTACTTAGGCATGCGCAACTATCAGCTCGAGCACTGGCAGGCGGCCGCCGAAGCGTTCCGCCACGCGGTCGAGACCGCGCCCAGCCCGCGCATGCTGCAGCAATGGGCGCTGGCCGCCACCATGGCCGGCGATCTCGAGACCGCCCGCGAGGCGTACCACCGCCAGCTCGAGAAGGAGCCCGACAGCTACTCCGGATGGCTGGGGCTCGCAGCGGTCGCGTGGCGCATCCCCGACCTCGCCGAGTGTCGCCGCGCGTTGAACCGTCTGCTCGAGATCAAGCCTGGCGATCCCGATGCGACCCAGCGACTCCGCGCGCTCGAAGCGGAAGAGGCGCGGCGGGCGGGCGGGCCACCTTGACCCGACGCGGCCACAATTGCGTTGGGTCGGGCTTGCCCAACCGCGCCACCGAAACGACTCGAGGCGCCCGGATCCATCCGGGCGCCTCGATGGGGAGCGATCCGCGATCGCTCCGTCACCGCATGCGGAAGTTCCAGCCCGCCATCACCTTCAGGTTCGGGATGTCGCCGATCCCGATGCGCGCCTCGGTGAAGAACCGGCTTCCTGTTCTCGTGGGAACGACGGCGCCTGCGATCAGGTTCGCGCCCATCTGGGTGCCGGACCCGTCGGGGACGCCCTGCGTCGGGGAGTTGTAGTTCCAGAAGTTCACGCTCAGCCCGCCGCCCAGGTAGGGACGCCAGCTCGCGCCCTGAACCACGAAATGGTGCTTGAGGTCGGCGTTCAAGGCGGTCCACGTTGCGTTGTCGCCCATGCCGAACTCGAGGTTCGGGCTGATCGACAACCCGGGCGTGAACTCACGGAAATCGAGCTGCCCACCGACCACGAACTGATCGGGGCTCGAGCTCAGTCCGAGCCGCGGTCCCCACCACGTGACCATGGGCCCCGAGCGGGTACTGTGCGAATGATGCGAGGAGGACTTGTGAGCCTTCTTGTGGGTGGCGGCCAGCGCGACGCCTGGAAGAAGCGCCGCGATCGCGCACGAAACGACGAGTCTCTTCAGCATGGTCGTTCTCTCCTGGGTCGAGCGAGGGCGAATGTGCCCCGCCGCGCACCGTCGTAAGCTGCGGTGTCCGGCGCTGAGCTTTGAGCTATGCTTCGGCCCCGCAGCGGCTTGCGCATGCGTCGAACGGAGGGCACCGAATGATCGGCAACCGCTTCCGCGGCTTCGCACTCGTCTTCCTTATCGGCATTTCGGGACCCGGAATTGAGTGCACGTTCGCACAGGGGGTGAAGGTCCCGGACGCGCGGGAGGCCGTGGATCGCCACATCGCAGCGATCGGCGGCCGGGAGGCGCTGGAGGCCGCCCGCACCACGCACCTGTGGCTCACGCTCACCGCCTTCGGGCTCACCGGACGCACCGAGGTGTGGCTGGCCGCCCCCGACCGGCGCGCGACGGCTGTCACCCTCGGCCCCTTCACGCTCAAGGACGGATGCGACAGCTCCCGCGCCTGGCGGACGGACCCCACGGGCCAGGTCATCGCCCTCGACGGGCACGACCTCGAGGAGGCGAAGGCCGACACGTGGTTCGAGAACGACCGCTGGCTCGCCCCCGATTTCGGCGGAGGCCGCGTGACGGTGGTGGGTCCGGAAGATAACGCGCGCGGCAAGTACTGGGTC
>VBOS01000011.1 GCA_005893185.1 Candidatus Eiseniibacteriota bacterium | reverse complement strand
TCCTCGAGGGCTATGGGAGCGTCACACGCCGCCTTCCTGCGCGGATTCCTTTTTATGTCGCGGTCGGGCTGGTACGGCTCGCCGCCCTCCCGTTTCGATCCCGCGAAGCCGACTGGTTGGCGCAGACCGAGGCGATCCTGGAGCGGGCGGCTGCGGTGGCGGACGAGGTGGGGGGCCGCGCGGACGTTCAGCCGGCGGTCGGCTCGACCGCGGCTTCACCGGGCAGGAACTGCTCCTCGTAGAGCCGCGTGTAGAGTCCGCCGCGATCCAGGAGCCGTGCATGGGTTCCGCGCTCGACGATGCGCCCGCGATCCATCACCAGGATGAGCCCGGCGCTCAGCACGGTGCTCAGGCGGTGCGCGATCACCAGACTGCTGCGGCCTGCGAGCACCGCCTCGAGCGCTTCGCGGATCAGCGCCTCCGAGCGCGAATCGAGCGCGGAGGTGGCCTCGTCGAGGATCAGGAGCCGAGGATCGCGGAGCACGACCCGTGCGAGCGCCAGGCGCTGGCGCTCGCCGCCCGAGAGCTTGTAGCCGCGCTCGCCGACGAGCGTGTCGAAGCCCTGTGGGAGCGCCGTGACGACGTCGAGAACCTGGGCGATCGAGCAGGCACGCTCGAGCTCCTCGCGGGCCGCGTCGGGCCTGGCGTAGCGCAGGTTCTCGGCGATCGTGGCATGGAAGAGCGTGGTCTCCTGCGTGACCTTGGCGGTCCAGCGCGAGAGGTCGCCGAGCGCGAGCTCGCGGAGATCGATGCCGTCGAATCGCACCCGCCCGCGAGTCGGGTCGTAGAGCCGGGTCGCGAGGTAGGTGACCGTGGTCTTCCCCGAGCCGCTCGGTCCGACGAGCGCCACCATCTGGCCGGGCGCGATCTCGAACGACAGATCCTCGACCGTCCAGGGCGGGCCCTCGCCCGAGTAGCTCATGCTCACGTTCTCGAACGCAAGAGCGCCGCGCGGCGCAGCGATGCGCTTCGGGTGCTCGGGGTCGGCGATCTCGACCGGAAGGTCGAGGTAATCGAAGATGCGTCGGAACACCGCGCCCGCGCTCAGCACGTCGACGTGGGCGTTGACCAGGGCTGTGCACGGCATGTAGAGCCGGCCCAGATAGCCGACAAAGGCAACGATCGTCCCGATCGAGATCGCGCCGCCGATCGCTTCGTGGCCGCCGATCCAGTAGATGAGAGCGGGGCCGACCGAAGCGAACAGCATGATGAACGCGAGAAACCAGCGCCCGACCGTGCCCTGGCGCACCTGCAGGTCGCGAACCGCCTGCGACTTCTCACGGAAGCGCTGGCGCTCGTACGACTGGGCGCCGAACAACCGCACGAGCAGGTAGCCGCTCACCGAGAGCGCTTCCTGGATGACGTTGGCGATCTCGGACATCTTCTCCTGGGTGGCGGTCGCGATCTTGCCCCGCATCTGGCCGACGCGGCGGGTCGGCAGAATGAAGAAAGGCAGCACGGCGATCGAGACGAACGAGAGCCGCCAGTCGATCCGGAAGATCACGAACAGCGTGCTCGCAACCACCAGGACGTTGGAGACCAGGTTGACCATCGTGCCGGTCACCACCCCCTGCACGCTGCCCACGTCGTTCTGGAGGCGCGAGACGATTTCGCCCGACTTGGTGTTCGTGAAGAAGCGCAGGGACTGGCGGAGCAGACGGTCGAACATGTCGACGCGGATCTCGTGCATCACGCCCTGCCCCATGAGGGTTGCGAGGTAGCTCTGCCACACCCCGATCAGGCTCGCCAGGACCGGCGCGCCGATCATGCCGGTGACGAGCAGGTCGAGCAGCCGGCCGTCGTGACGCGGAAACGATGCAGACCAGGATCAGCGCCGTGGGACCCCACGCCGGCAGCAGGTAACCCCAGATCCGCCGCATGTCGCCACGGCGCAGCCGGACGTTCTTCGGTGCCTCCTTGAAATCGAAGTGAAATGCGCTCACGGGCCCTCCAGGCCGTGGGGAGGATACGTCGCGGCCGCGGGCCCGGCCAGCCGGGCATCGAGCCGGGGCATGTGACGCGCATCACCGTAGCGCGATAGCCTGTGTGATCCGGAGAGATCCTTCACGTCCGGCGCACCATCACATCGCGATGAGAACGCGCGGACGGCTCGGGAGCCCCGCCGCCACGATGAATTCCGCCACGAATGCAGCGCACGCTGCGCTCGACGCCTGGCTCGACCTGCGCTTCGAGCAGGCCTCGGCCGTCGAGCCGTTGGTCGAGACTCTTGCGCGCGCCGGCCTGGACATGGCCGGCATCGAGGTCGTGCTGCGCGGCGGCAGGGCCTCCTACCCGCGGCTTCGGACCATCAGACCGCATACCTCCTCTACCTGCCCTCGAGATACGACTCCGTCGTCGCATGGCCGATGGTCGTCATCGGGCACGGCGGGAGCGCGGCCCGCGATCTCGAGTTCGGCGTGCGGGCGGCGCTCGGTGGCATGGAGCCGTTCTGGTGCGATGCGGCCGAGAGGTTCGGCCTGGTGTTGCTGGCCCCGCTCACAGACCGGGGATGGGGCAACATCGGGAACTCGATTCTCTTCAGCGCGATTTCTCGCGCGACACGGGAGTGTCACATCGATCCGGATCGGATCTACCTCACGGGGCACTCGATGGGCGGCCATCTCGCCTGGCGCAGCGGGATGAACTTCGCCGATCGCTGGGGAGCGGTGAGCCCGATGAGCGGGGGATACGACTACGTCGCCGACCGCCAGGTCGAGAACCTGGCGAATGTCGCCGGATATGCCACCTGGGGGGCGCACGAGCCGTTCGGCATCGGGCAGGCGAACCGGAGCATCCGCTCCTGGATGGAGTCGCATGCGGTTCCGTGGGTTCACGAAGAGTGCGCGGGAGGGCACGAGATCTTCCCGGAATGCGTTCCGCGTGTTGCGGAATTCTTCATGGGACATCCCCGGAATCTCTACCGCGGGAGCATCCACGCTCGGGGCGGGGGACCGCTCCGGTTCGATACCGCCGACGCGCATCCCGAGTGGAGCCGCTCCCACACGTGGAGGCCCGGACGCCCGATCCCGGCCGGCAGCTTTCACTGGCTGCGGCTCGAGCCTTTGCCGCCGGGAACGCCGGCCGACGAAGCGGTGCAGGAAGTCGTGGCTGTGCTGCGCGACGACAACACGATCGAGCTCGCAAGCGTGAACGCTCGGCGGATGCGCATCCACCTCCATCCCCGAATGCTGGACTTGACGCGCCCATTACCGCGACGGTCAACGGGGCCGTCGTGTTTCGCGGGCGAGTCGAGCCCGATCTGGCCATGATGCTTCGGCTCGTACGCGAGTTCGACGATCGCGGCCGGATCTTTCACGCCGCGATCGACCTCGAGGTTCCGTCCGCGCTGCGCAGCTGCGCCCCACGTGCATAGGTCGTGGGGTTGCCGCCCGACGGTCGGGGCCCGCCCGAGCGAGGCTTGTCCTACGCAACGACCCGCGCCGAGTCCCGATTTCACGGCGTTCGTCGTCGTGCGCGCGACAAGGAGGGGCGCGGGTAGGAGAGTCCCCCGCGACTCGAGCCGCTTCCGGACTCGGTCGACGTGGCGCGCGGGCGTCGAGTCCATCGACGAGACTGGACGGATCGACACGAAGGAGGATTTCCCATGAGCCGGCCTTGGCGGGCGAGTGTCCGCATGCTCCTCGCTTGTCTGTGCGTGCTCACGGCCCCTGGCGCGCGCAGACGGTCTGCCTCGCAAGGCATCCCTCGGCGCCGCCGTCGCCCCGGTCCCCGCCGAGCAAAGGCCTCGGCTGCGGCTCCCGGCGGACACGGGTGTCCTCGTCAGCAGTCTTGTGACCACTCCGCCCTCGAGCGTGAAGTGGCTCGAGCCCGGCGACGCCCCGGCCTCGCTCATCGCGAAGGTGGGGGCGCTGCCGGTGGGCAAGAGCGTCGTGCTGAAGGTGCTTCGGAAGGGCAAGCCGCTCGAATTGCGGCTCGCGCTGATCGAAAAGCCCCGGGACCCCGGAAGCGACCAGTACGCCGTCGCCTACAGCGACGTGACAAGCCACGGTCATCGCATGCGCACGATCATTACCCAGCCGAGAACGCCGGGGCGGCACCCCGCGCTCATGTTCATCCAGGGCTTTTCACCGATTTCGTACGACTACCGCCTCGATGGCCCCGGGCTCGATGCGCCCATCCTGCTGGCGTTCGCTCGCGGCGGATTCGTGACGATGCGCGTGGACAAGCCTGGCGTCGGGGACAGCGAAGGGGGCCCGTTCGCAACCGTCGACTTCGTGACCGAGACCGACATCTATCGCCAGGCGCTGTTTCAGCTCAAGGGCCTCGACGGCGTGGACACGAGCAACGTCTTCGTGTTCGGGCACAGCATGGGGGGCGCCTTCGGCCCGGTGGTGGCATGCGAGATCCCGGTGCGCGGCATGATCCTGTACGGCATCGAGTCCCGCACCTGGCACGAGTACCTGCTGGACACCTTGCGCTATCAGGAACTCCTGGCGGGCAAATCCTATGCCGGCGTCGACGACGACGTTCGGGCCAGCTCCCGGGCGATGGAGATGGTCTTCCAGGACCACATGACGACGCTACAGATCAAGGCCTCCCATCCCGAGCTGGCGGCGATCGTCGATACGACTTTCCCGGGCGGGTTGTTCAACGCCAAGACGTCGGACTTCTGGAGCCAGCTCGAGAACACGAACTTCGCCTGGTACTGGTCGCGGTGCGGCGCACGCGTCCTGGCGGCGCACGGCGCGAGCGACTTCGTCACCTACTCGGTCGATCATCGGCTGGTGGCCGACATCGACCGAGGCCGAAAGTCTCGAGCACTGGCCGACGGGCGCGTTCAATCCCGCGTTCATCGATACCATGAGGGGCTGGATCGCAGCGGTCATGCAGGGAAAAGAATGACCTCGGCGTGCGCGGCGGTGATCCGTCGCACGGCGAATGTGATGCGTGCAAGTGGAGGCGCTCGCGGGCGTTCCGCCGGCTCAGCCCGAGACCCCGGCTGCAGGCGAGGCCCGGCTCGGCTAAGCTGCTCACCGAGCGCGGCTGCGACGACCCCCGCGCGACGTGTTTCATGCCGGAGTTCATGCTCCTGATCAGGTACAAGGCGGACCATCAAGCAACTTGGGCACCCGAGCGCCATCTGGCGTTCGTGAAGCAGTGCGAGGCGTACATCGGGGATCTCAAGAAGCAGGGCAAGCTCATCGCCGCCCAGCCGCTCATCAAGGAGGGGCGGACGATTTCGGGGTCGGACGGTGCCTGGAGGGAAGCGCCCATGGATCCGCGTGGAATCATCCAGGTGGGCTACTACCACATCGTGGCGCATGACGCGGAGGAGGCGGTCGCCATCGCCAAGATGAATCCCGAGTTCGAGTTCAGCCCGACCGCACAGGTCGAGGTGCGCATGATCAAGGGCAGCGAGGCGCAGACGGGATTTGTCTACCCTCGATAGGCGGCTCGTCTCGGCGGTCGTCCTCACTGCCGCCCTGGGCGCGTCCGCTGCGGGCGCGGTCCAGCTCCTGGCCCCGCACATGACGCCGCCCCCACAGCCACCGCTTCAGTTGATCGCCGGGCGCGACCTGACGCCGCTGCGAGCGATCTTCAATCGCGACGCCGATCGCCCGCG
>VBOS01000539.1 GCA_005893185.1 Candidatus Eiseniibacteriota bacterium | reverse complement strand
TCACGCCACGAGCGGGCCGGGTCGATCCGCGCGGCAGCCGCCTCCAGCGCCACGCGGGTGCGCTCGATGTGCTCCCGCCCCAGCTCCTCCAGCGCGCGGCAGTCGAACGGCAGCAGGTGCTCGCGTTCGAGCTTGTAGTTCATCCAGCGCTCGCCGATCGCGAAGCTGCCGCCCACGCGGCCCTTGATGTCGCGATCGAGGAATTCCTGGTAATGGATGAACCCGATGCGGGCGCGCGAGGCGGCGTGCTCGATGCGCTCGGCCTCGCCCGGGAAGGCACGGATCAGCTCGCCCGCCAGGCCGTCCACGAACGCTGGCCCGGTGGCGTTCACCTCGGCCGCGATGTCGCGATAGACCGCTGGCACCTCCTCGAGATTGGCGCGCGCAGCTGCCAGGTAGTCCGGGATCGCCATGAGCCGCGAGAGGATGGGCTCCTTGCGCTCCTCGAGGGGCGCGAACGGCCTCGCGATCAGGAGAAAGAGGCCGGTGAGCGCGGTCTCCGGGTACATCGCCGCGTAGCGCGTGTGGCGCCGGATCTCCTCCAGGTCGGCGCGCATCGAGGCCACCCGGGAGCGCATCACGGCGAAATCCACGCGCTGCTCGGCGGGGAGATCCTGCCACGGCACGGCCGCGACCAGCCGCTGGTCGAAATCGCGCAGCCAGGCGCAGCGTTCGCGCACGCCGTCGGGCGTGTCGTCGGGCAGCAGCGCGTCGTAGTCGTGGATGCCGGCCATCGTGGCAGCCACCGGGTTGTGGCGCAGCGTGATCTCGACAAACTCCTCGCGCAGTGCGCCGAACTGCCTGACGCTCTCGATCATCGCGCTCCGGTGGGTTCGATGGAAGGCCCCCGCGCCGTCCGCGCGGAGGCCTGACTCGATACGAATGCGGATCGGGCGGCGCTTCCGCCCTCCGGGCTTAGAAACTAGCCGATCCGCGTGAGGTTTGCCGCCTGATTGCCCTTGGCGCCGGGCACGACGTCGAATTCCACGCGGTCGCCCTGCGACAGTGTCCGGAGTCCGTCCGCCTGGACGGCCGATGAGTGCACGAACAGCTCCTGGCCGGCGTCGTCCCGGATGAAGCCGAAGCCTTTGCTCTGGTTGAACCACTTCACAACGCCCTGCATTCGACCGGAGGCTCCCCCGTCCGGCGCGCCGCTCCGCGAGGAACGCTGCGCCTGCGCACGGGGTGCGTCACCCCGGGGTGGACGGTGCGCCGCATAGCAGTTGCGGCAGTAGACCGGGCGGCTGGCCGTGGGAACGAATGGAACCCGAGTTTCGCTGCCGCAATTGGAGCATACGGCGCGATGCAGCTCCCGCGCGCTCGGGCCATCGGGCGGCCGCGGAGCGGGCGCGTCATCGGCGCTCCGGGCTCCCTTGCGGTTGGCCCGGCAGCGCTTGCAGCGCGTCGGGGCATGGGTGAGGTTGTGCTCTCGGTAGAACGCCTGCTCCCCCGCCGTGAAGAGGAACTCCTCCCCGCAATCGACGCACTGGATGCGACGGTCTTCGGCGTTCGTCGCCGCGCGATGCGCCGCGCCCTCGAGGCCATGCCCGGCGGTACCCCTCAAGACGACTTCGCCCCCGCAGCGCGCGGCTGCCGGGGCGACTCCGACGTCGAGACGGCCGTTGGGAAGAGGGAGCGGATGAAGCCTGAAGCACTGAAGGTGCTCACAACCATCACTCTGGATCGAACGGGCCTGCCACCAACTTCGATGAACAGTATAGGCGCGGGCAGCGGCCGAAGTCAAAGGAGAGTCGGCGCCCGGTGGACGATTCGCGTCCCTCCGGATGCGTTTGGTTTCACCAAGCCGGCGCCGGCGAGGCCCCCGCATCGCACAGCGCGCCCAGGATCTCGGCCATCGTGATGACATCGAGCATGTTGTGGTGGAACACGGGGATCAGGCGGTAGGGGTCGCCGTTGCGGACGTAGTCGTGATAGAGGCCCGGCACCTCTTCGCCCGGGACGTCCCCCGAGCGTCGCCTGCGGCACACGTAGAGCTCGAGCGTTGTGAGGCGAAAGTTCACGAGCCGATTCTTCCAGCGGCGGCGCGCGGGATGAAGCAGGTCGAGATGCCGCCCGGGGAGGGCGATCCGGTGGCCGTGCACAACGCCGCGGCCGGCGAGGAAAGGCACGTCGTACGACTTGCCGTTGAACGTGACGAGGAACTCGAAGCCGCGCGCGGCCTCCGCGACCGCCCGCAACAGCGCCGCCTCCTCTCCATAGTGGCGCGCGAAGTATTGCCGCAGCACGAAGTCCTCCCCGTTCCAGTGCATGGTGCCGGCCAGGAACACCGGGCTCGAAGCCAGGCCTCCGGTCTCCAGGTCCAGGAACAGGGCGCGCGAGAGCCCGGCCGCCGACAGCGCGCGCAGGTCCGGCTCATCTCCGGGGGGCTCGCCGAGCCGCCCCCAGTGCATGCGGTGCCGCTCGATCTCGGAGCGCATGCGCTCGTGAACGAACACCGCGCCCTTTTCGTCGCGCCACTCGCCTCCGGGGAGGGAGGCTTCGACGCCCAGGCCCTCCGCGTGCCGCCTGCCGGTGCCGACGGTGCGTGGCGCATCGGCACATCCCGCTGCAGCGCTCCGCTGCGGAGCGGGATCGCCCGCGCCGCCCGCCGGCGCCGGACCCTCTGCGGGCGCCGCCAGCTCAGGGCCGCGCGCGCCATCCATCGCCGCCGCGCGGCGGCTCCGCGCCAGCTCGCCGAGGCGGGCCTTGAGGCGCTCGTCACCCAGCATGCGAAATCCCGCCGGCATCGCCCGCCTTGTCGGCGAGCAGGATCAGCCGCCGGCTCTCGGCCGAATACGCGCTGCGGTCTGCGCCTCCCCACACCTCGCGCACGCCGAGCCCGGACCGGCGCAGCAGTGCGGTCAGCTCGCCGCATGTGTAGGCCCGCGCGTCGAATTGCTTGAGCGGCCCCGCGCCCTTTAGAGGATCGATCAGGGTGAGCCGCGAGGTCACGCGCGACGTGCGGAGGTCGAGCGAGACCTCTTCCATGAGCAGCGCCCCGTCCTCGCGCTGGCTCCATGTGCGCTGCTGCGGATGCGTGAGCAGCCAATCACGGTTCATCATGTCGAGCAGCAGCCGGCCGCCGGGGCGGAGCGCCTTGGCGATGCGCTCCATCACCGCCTCGTTGTCCTCGTCCGAGTAGTAGCCGAAGGAGGTGAAGAACGAGTACACGCCGTCGAAACGACCGTCGAATTCGAGCGCGCGCATGTCGCGCGCCATCCAGTCCACGGAGACACCCGCGCGCGCGGCTTCGCCGGCGGCGAGCTCGAGATAGCGCGGG
>VBOS01000108.1:419-1347 GCA_005893185.1 Candidatus Eiseniibacteriota bacterium | reverse complement strand
CGGCATCCTCATCGCAGCGCGCGGCGAGCTGCGCGCCTCGGCGGTGAACCCCCCGCTCGTCAAGGCGCTCGCCGGCTGGGCCGCGCTCGCAGCGGGCGCGCGCATCCCGGGCTCGCTGGGGAGCGGCGAGCAGAGCGCGGTCGGCATCGCGTTCATGCTCGCCAATGCGGATCGCTACCATCGCATCTTCGTCGCCGGACGGCTGGTGATCGTGCTGCTCTCGGGCCTGCTGGCTCTCGCGGTGTGGCGCTGGGCGCGCCGGCTGTGGGGAGCCCGCGGCGCGCTCGTGGCGCTCGGCTTCTACGCGTTCGCGCCCGAGGCGCTGGCGCACGCCGGCGTCGTGACCATGGACGTGCCCACTGCGCTGGGCTTCGTGGCGGCTCTCATGTCGTGGCAGGCGTTCGTCATCGGGGGCCGCTGGCGGTCCTGGACCGCGGCGGCGCTGAGCGTGGCGTACACGTTCCTCGTGCGCTTCACGGCGGTGTTCCTGCCCCCGCTGCTGCTCGCGCTCACCCTCGAGCCCTTCCTGCGCCGGCGGGTGCGTGCGCCGCGCCGCGTGTGGCTCGGCTACGCCTTGCTGGCTGTCACGACCCTGGCGGCGTTGCAGATTGGCTACCTGGGGCGCACGTCGTGGCAGCCGCTGGGAAGATGGCGGTTCGAATCGCACGCGTTCCAATCGCTCGCGCGCCGTGCGCCCGGTCTGGTTCTGCCGCTGCCCGACACCTACATCAGCGGGTTCGACCGCCAGGCGGTTGAATCTGAGCCGCACGCCACGCCCAGCTACCTCATGGGCGTGCTGCACGCGGACGCCCCGCTCGCGTACTTCCCGGTGGCGCTCGCGGTCAAGTGGCCGGTGGGGTTTCTGGCTGCGCTCGCCCTGCTCGCGCTCTACGGCCTACGGCGCCGCCCGCGATTCTCCCACGCGTTG
>VBOS01000108.1:0-411 GCA_005893185.1 Candidatus Eiseniibacteriota bacterium | reverse complement strand
GCTCGCCGTGCTGCTGGGCGCGCTCGCTTCGGCGAGGCGTGGCGACGCAGCTTGGTGGCGGCGGGCGGCAGTTGCGCTGGTGGCGGTGCAGGCGATCGAGGCGTGCGCGCACGCACCCTGGCACCTGTCCTTCTACAACCTGCTCGCGGGCGGGCCAGAGCGCGGGCAGTGGATCGTCAACGATTCCAACGTGGACTGGGGCCAGGGGCTGATCGCGCTGCGCGAGGAGCTGGCGCGTCGCGGCATCCGACGCGTGCACCTCGCCTACCACGGCACCGTCGAGCCTTCCCTGTACGGCATCGATTACGTCCCCTACCTGGGAGGCGCCCCCGGACCCGAGAGCGACTGGATCGCGATCAGCAGCTACTACTTCGTGGGGCTCTCGCAGCGCATGATGCTGCACGAGGGGCG
>VBOS01000109.1 GCA_005893185.1 Candidatus Eiseniibacteriota bacterium | reverse complement strand
CCGACGCTGTGATCGACGTTTCGCACGAGAGCTTCGTCGAGCGCGTGAAGGAGGCGACCCAGGGCCGCGGCCTCGACGGCGTGCTCGAGATGTCGGGCAATCCCCAGGCGGTGCGCGACGGGCTCGCGGCGCTAAGGAACGGCGGTCGGCTCTCGCTCCTCGGGCTCCCCAAGGAGCCGTTCGAGCTGGACTGGAACCGGCTCGTGATCTTCAAGGGGATCACGATCCACGGCATCATCGGCCGGCGCATGTATCAGACGTGGTACCAGATGGACAACCTGCTGCGCTCCGGCCGCCTCGACATCCGTCCCGCGATCACGCACGTCATGCCAATGGAGAAGATCGAAGATGCGATCGGCCTCCTGCGCGACGGCCGTGCAGGCAAGGTGGTGCTGGTGCCATGGGGGGAGAAGGGGTGAGGGAGAAACCGGCGGCGAGCACGCTGTGCCTCGCGCTGGCCGCTGCGCTGGCGCCGCCGCTGGCATACGCGGCCCTGGAGCCACACATTCATCCTGCCTCTCCCGTGCTCTCGGCCGGGGAGCACGTCGAGTTGCGGGCTACACCGCCGTCCTTCCGAGTCATCGGTTGGGGCGTCCAGAGCGGGGGCGGATTCGTGACTCGAGAAGGCGTCTATTACGCCCCGCTGATCCTGGCCGAAGGATCGGAACCGGCGCGGGTCGGCGCGAGCGGCTACCTGGATGGACAGCGGGTGTCCGCCCAGGTCGAGATTCGCCTCCGGGCGGGTTCGGTACCGGGGGCGAATTCATGCCTCGGGCCGGCGCAGGCGCACTTTCCGGAGTTCGGCGAGTACGTTCCCTGCGACGATCTCCCGGAGCTGCTCGAGCATCCGGTGCCGAACTACCCCGAATCCGCGCGAGCGCGAGGGATCCAGGACACGATCCCCGTGCATGCGCTGGTGTGCGCGACCGGCCGTGTGATCTTCGCGTACGTCCCCGCGAGCTATCTGAGCCCTGGACCCGGTGCCGTTCCGATCGAGCGCGATCCAAAGCTCGTCGAAGCCGCCATCGAAGCGGCGCTCCGCTACGTCTTCCAACCATGCCGCGTCGCCGGAAACGCATACGCGACCTGGGTGGCCTTCGCGGTCCCGTTTAGGCTCTGAGGAGAAACTTGCATGTTCGACTCGCTGAAGCCCCAGCTCGAAGCCGAGCTCCAGCAGATCCGCGAGGCCGGCCTCTACAAGGACGAGCGCGTGCTCGCCTCCCCACAGGGGCCGGTCGTGAAGCTCGCCGACGGGCGCGAGGTGCTGGTGTTCTGCGCCAACAACTATCTCGGGCTCTCGAGCCACCCCGAGGTGATCGCGGCCGCGCACAGGGCGCTCGACAGCCACGGCTACGGGCTCTCATCTGTGCGCTTCATCTGCGGCACCCAGGACCTGCACAAGACGCTGGAAGAGAAGATCGCGCGATTCCTCGGCACCGACGATACCCTGCTGTACGCCGCCTGTTTCGACGCCAACGGCGGCGTGTTCGAGCCGCTGCTCGCCGAGCAGGACGCCGTGATCTCGGACGCCATGAACCACGCATCGATCATCGACGGCGTGCGGCTCTGCAAGGCGCAGCGCTGGCGCTACAACAACAACGACATGGCCGACCTCGAGCGCTGCCTGCGCGAGGCCGAGGAGAAGGGCTGCCGCCACAAGCTGATCGCGACCGACGGCGTCTTCAGCATGGACGGGACGGTCGCGAACCTGAAGGGCGTCTGCGACCTCGCCGACCGCTACCGGGCCCTGGTGATGGTAGAC
>VBOS01000538.1 GCA_005893185.1 Candidatus Eiseniibacteriota bacterium | reverse complement strand
TTCGAGAGCGGAACCAGTCCCTCCGAGAGGCTGGTGAGCTCCACGAGCAAGGACAACCTGCCGCTCGTGCTCGCAGGCGACATCGCCCGCTTGGGACGGCGCGCTCCGCTCCGCTGGAGCTGGGAAGACCGCGGGCCGCTGCGGGCGACCCTGCGCGTGGATGGCTACTACGGCGACCCCAAGGTCGTGAGCGACACTCTCCTCTACTACACGGATCGCATCACGTTTCATGCCGGCCAGACCTACGTGACCGTCCAGCATCTGATCCGGAATTCGTTCGCGGCCTCCGAACGTTACGTGAAGGTCAAGTCCGCCCGGCTGCTCGTGCCCGGCAGCAGTCCCGCGACCGGCCGCATCCGCCGTTCCGGCGACCGCGTCTGGATCAATCCCGGCGACCGCGGCGCATCGGTCGAGATGATTCCCGACTCGCTCGTCTACACCGCGGACTTCCGGAACGGTGCACGCACGCAGAAGACGATGCGTGTGAGCTCGAATGGGGGCATGATCATCGCCGACCTGTCCTATCACGGGGCAGGCGTACGCTTCGACTTCTCGGACACGACCCTGAGCGCGAGCGAGCAGAGGCGACGCAGCACGAGCTACATCGACCGCCTCGCCGCCCTGGCCCCCGCGACCCGGTACTCGGATGCAGGTGCGTTCGGATCCGAGCATTTCGGCACCTGGGAGGACGAGAAGACCGCGAACCAGCAGTGGGGATGGAAGTGGCCGAACTCCACACCCTCTCCGATCCGGAACGTCTGGTTCACCTGCTACTCGTACGAGCACAAGCTGTCGCGGCCGGGCTGGGACTACTATCCGAGCTGGACGTTGCTGAGCGCGGCGCTCGGTCCCGAGGAGGACAACCTGTGGGCGAACCTGCTGATGTACGCGCGTGTCGGGTTGCGCACCTATCTGGACCGCGCCGAGCGCTGGGCCCGCTACTTCGCGTGGGAATATGCGTATCGCACCGACGGGTTCGCCTACCGGAACCAGACGTACTGCAGCCCGCAGGTGAGGACCCGGAGCAATCTCCCCGCCAGCGCCCCGTTCACTGCCGCCGACACGAGCTTCATCCGTTACGAGACGCAGGATGCGCTGTCGAGCGGCCGGAACGAAGCGAACCATTCCTGGAACGGCGGGCTGGTGGACTACTACTACCTGACCGGCGATCGGGACGCGCTGGCGGCGGCGCTCGACATCGCCGAGCAGACGAAGAAGTACGTCGAGTGCGTCGAGATCGACTCCCTCGTGGGAGGGGCCGCCTTGCGCTTCTATGCCCGCTCGTACCTCAACTTGCTGCGGGCGTGGGAGGCCACCGGAGCGCCGGAATGGCGGCTCAGCGCCAATCGATTGAAGGCGATGTTCTTCCATTCGTTGCGCTACGACGCGCGCGGCTGCTACTACGCGCTCGGCCTTCCGCGCTACCCGGGCGGCAAGTACGTCAGCCCGTTTCAGGCGGGCATCGTGTCGCAGGCGCTCTACCGGGACTGGGTGCTGACGGCCAACGGGGCGACCGATGATTCGCTCGCCCAGCGGCTGCGCACCTTGGCGAATTTCGCCTACCGCTACGGAGCCAATCCGGATTCGGAGTTCACCGGCGATGAGATCGTGCTCGACTACCCGCACGCGGGTGACGTGCTTCACCTCAGCACGAGCATGCTGCGCGTGGGGCAGCTGCCCTGGGAGTCGCTCCCTACCGCGTCCAATTCGTTCGTCGACGCCCTGACGATCGGATACCGGCTCGGCGGTCCTCCCTCCTACATGTCGAAGGCGCACGCCATGTGGGAACGTGCGTCCAAGTACGTGATGTGGACCGACCGCCACCTGCATCGGGTCGCAGACGAACGTCATCTCGGGCGATTCGTGAACACGCTCGAGTGCGGTGACGCCATCGGCCCCACCGATCCGGAGCTGACGACGATGCAGTTCTACTTCCACGACGCCGTGACGGCGCCGTTCGATTACACCCCGCCTGCGGCCGTCGCCGGTCTGTCGGTGGCTCCGGCATTCGCGGAGGCCTTCCTGCGGTGGACGGCGCCCGGGGACGACGGCGCGACGGGCCGGGCCTCGGCCTACGACCTCCGTTGCTCCACCGCGCCGATCACGCGCGCGAACTTCGCATCGGCCCGGCCGATCACCACTCGAGTGCCCGATTCGGCGGGCACATCGGAGTGCGCGGACGCCCCGGGACTCGTGTCGTGCACGCCCTACTGGTTCGCGATCCGAACGCGCGACAAGTGCGACAACTGGTCGGAGCTGAGCAACGTTGCGTTCGCAAACACGAACTGTACCCGCGGGCCGGCGGTGAACGGCTGCGTGGCGCAGGTCTCAACGCCGGACGACCCCGCCGCGCCCGGCGTCGTCGAGTTTGCGATCGGGGGTGCGAACCCCGTCGTCGGGCCCAGCACCGTCGTCCTCGGCGTCCCCGCTTCGATGGCCGGGCAGAAGATCGAGATCTCGATCTTCGACATCGCGGGCCGCCGCGTGCGGACCGTCCTCGCCGGCGCCGCCCAGGCGGGGCGATTCCGCGTGCCATGGAACGAGGGTGCGAGCCTCCCGAGCGGAGCGTACTTCATCGCCATGCGCTTGGGAGACGAGACCCGGACCAGGCGGTTCGTCCTGGTGCGCTAGCCTGCGCAGCGCGGACCGACCGATCGAGGCGCCGATCGGGCCGCCCGCAAGACGCGACCGACCGCGGTTCGGCTCCGACGTCGGATCGTGACCTCGCGCGCCACCCGCGACTGGGCGGCCATGGGCGCGTGCGCTAGACTGCCGCACGTTCCCTTCGAGCGTCGCAGGCCCCCTGCCGCACATGCCCCAAGCCAGAGGAGTCGCACATGCCGAAGTCCTACAAGATCGCCGTGATCGCAGGCGATGGAATCGGACCCGAGGTCGTGCGCGAGGGCGTGCGCGTCCTCGAGCGCATCGCAGCCATCGAGGGCTTCGGGGTCGGCCTCACGCGTTTCCCATTCGGCGCAGAGCACTACCTGAAGACGAAGGAGATCATGCCCGACTCCGCCTTCGAGGAGATCCGCGGTCACGACGCCATCCTCCTCGGCGCGATCGGCGACCCCCGCATCCAGGTCGGGCTGCTCGAGTTTGGGATCATCGCGCGCATGCGCTTCGGATTGGACCTCTACGTGAACCTGCGACCGGTCAAGCTCTACGCCGAGCACCTGTGCCCGCTCAAGGACAAGCGCCCCGAGGACGTGGATTTCGCAGTGGTGCGCGAGAACACAGAGGACGCGTACGCCGGAATGTACGGCTACTTCAAGAAGGGCACACCCGACGAGATCGCCACCCAGGAGATCCTGTTCACGCGCAAGGGCGTGGAGCGCATCATCCGCTTCGCCTTCGAGCTGGCGCGGCGGCGCGGGCGGGGCAAGAAGCTCACGCTCGTGGACAAGGCGAACGCGGTGCGCGCGATGGACCTCTGGACCCGCACTTTCGAGGAGGTGGGCCGCGAGTACCCGGACATCGCGCGCGACCATGCCTACATCGACGCCGCCACGATGTGGTGCGTGAAGAACCCGGAATGGTTCGATACGGTGGTCACGAGCAACATGTTCGGCGACATCCTCACCGACCTCGCCGCCATGATCCAGGGCGGCCTGGGCGTGGCCGCGAGCGGTAACCTCCACCCCGGGCGCGTGAGCCTGTTCGAGCCCATCCACGGCTCGGCTCCCAAGTACGCCGGCAAGAATGTGGCGAGCCCGATCGCCACGGTGATGGCGGTGCAGATGATGCTCGACTACCTGGGCGAGAAGCGCGCGGCGCAGCGCATCGAGGAGGCGGTGGCGGGCCTGCTGCGGACCAAGCGCATTCCGTCGCTGGGATCGGACTCGGGGCTCGGCACCGGCGCGGTCGGCGATCTCGTGCTCGGGGAGCTGGAGCGGGCCAAGGTGCCGGCCTGAGCATCGGGCGCCCCGG